>NZ_KQ557125.1:0-100141 GCF_001443665.1 endosymbiont of Ridgeia piscesae
ACTACATCTTTCCTTTTCTGATCACGCTGTTCTTTTATCGTAGCCATGGAAAGCAGTATACACTGCCAATACTTTCGGAACGATTAATATCGATCTCTTCGATCAGGCGCTGTTTAAGCTGCACCCACTGGGCCGGGTCCACCAAACATTCGAAGACGGAGTATTGGACCCGCTGGCCATAATCCTGACAAGCCTTGGCAACCCGGCGCAAGCGACGGGGGCCATCTGGGGTTTCGGTGCGAACATCATAGGTAATGAGTACCATCATGACAGCTCTCCACTTCAGCGCCAGATAAAGGCGGGATAGGCATCGAGGTCACCACGCAGATAGCGGGCGAAAAGGCGTGCCTGGATATGGGGAATCAGACCAATCTCAAGCTCCTCACCCAGAAAGGGGTGGCGCAACCGATCGGCCTTTCTCTCTTGGTAAGCGACCAGCACCGCCTTGCGAATCTCATCGTTCATCATCACCGCCCCATCCTCACTTATCGTAAACCCTCCCGGTTTGAGTTGACGCCGGTTGATCAAGCTAAGCACCAGTCGATCGACAAGAAAGGCGCGCAACTCCTCCATCAGGTCGATGGCAAGACCAGGGCGCTCCGGTCGATCACGGTGCAGGTAGCCAACGGCCGGATCAAGACCAACCACTTCCAGCGCGGAGGCTATGTCATGGCGCAACAGGGTGTAGAGGAACGATAGCAGCGCATTGAGCGGATCGAGGGGCGGCCGCCGGCTGCGCCCATCAAAACAAAAGGCCGGGTCAGTATGGGTGATCAGGTCATTGAAGACACCGAAATAGGCGCGGGCTGCAGCACCTTCGCTACCACGCAGGCTGTCGAGGCCATCACCCCTCCCCACTACACTGCGCTGCAGACTGGCTAGATGCGTCACCGCTGCCTGCAACCGTGCGGCACCCTCGCCATCCGGACGATCACGCAGGGCACGTTGTAAGACCGTCCGGCTGTTGGCGATTTTGGTGGCGACCAGCACCGAGACAATACGAGCCGTGGCTGCATCATCATCGGCCCGGCGATACTGTTCCCGACGCAGCAGCACGTTGCCCGAAACTGACCCATGCACCCGCGCCAGAAATCGCCCCCGTTCGGTAAGAAAGGCCAACCCCACACCCCGCTCGGCGCAGAGCCCCATCAACGGCGCACTGGCAGAGACCTGACCAAAGCAGACGATGGCGCCAAGGGTGTGGATCGGCAACCGCAGGCGGGTCTCCCGTTCGATCCGCACCAGCACATTCTCCCGTTCCCGGGCCAACCAGGCCCCTTGGGTGGTGACATAGAGGGTATTGAGCAATTTTTTCATGGCAGACCAAGCATCCGTTGCAGATAGTCGCTGGCGGAACCCTGCCGTGGCATGCAGAGCTCAACCAACGAACAGTGTTCACACTTGGGGCCTGGCTCAGGGGATGGGGTCTTTTGAGCAGACCAGAGGGCATGCAGCCGTGCAGCGAGTACCGTAGTCTGCTCCCGCAGCAGCGCATCGAGCGGCACCCGTTCACGGCGGCGCGCCTTGCCGTAGAACAATGCCCCCTCGGGAACCGGTGTGTCGAACATCTCTTCGAGGCAGAGCGCCTGGGCACAGAGCTGGATACGGTCCCAGTCATCGCGCTTGCGCCGACCCCGCTTATATTCCACCGGGTAGGGCCGCCAATACCCCTTCCGACCCGCTAGCCGCGCCCCCTCCTCTGACTGATGAAACTCCACCACGTCGGCGATCCCGCTCAGCCCCAACTGGCGGGAGTGAAGACGCAACGAACGGGCAATATGCAGATCACCCCGGCTCTCCGCCTCACCGCTGTTGGCGCGCTGGTGCAGGATCTGCCCCTCAGCGGTAAATCGGTTCTCCTGCCAGCTCTGCTCCAGGTGGATCAGGGCGCACTGGCGCGGGCAGTAGGCCAGATGTTGCAGGGCCGAGAGGGGCAGCAGCGCATCTTCCGTGTACATGGATCACTCCTTGTGCCGGGGTTGGATGGCCTCTATCACAAAGCCACCCGCTACAGTCGCCGCAGCAGGGTGACGCCATTGCCCAAATCCTTCTCTCCGCCTGCCTCGACCAGATTGCCAATGGATTGACCATCGAACAACACCCGGTAGTCGTCAAAGGCGCGGGCCGGCTCTGCGGTATCGACGCGCTTGATGCTCACCCGATCGAATAGGGTGTGGGCCGGTGCACTACCAAGCCGGTCATCATGCCTGAAGATCAACAGGCCACGAGCGCTCATCTGGCCCCGGGCGGCAGAACGGTCGTGCTCGAACATCTGCTCCAAGGAACGCCACAACAGTTCCAGATCCTCTTCGGAGAAGCCCGTCTTCTCCGCTAGCGGCGCGCTGATGAAGCCGTGGGCGCGATAGAGTCCGTAAGGGATGGTGAATTTGCGGCCCATGGTGCGATTATCGCCCTGCTGTTTCTCCGCCTCGGCCTCAGTGGTCACCGCCATGCGAGTAATGGCATGCTCAGCGGAGACCACCGGATCGACAGAACGAGCAAAGGTCATCTGCACCGGCCCACGCACCTGTCCACAGTTGACCTCGGTCGTCATTACGGCACCAAAGGTTCGGATATCAAAGAAGTTCTGGCACATGAATCCGGTGACCCTCTTGGCGTCTTCTACCTTCTTTGGCAGCTTTTTTGATGCCGGCTTCAGCTCGAAGGCTTTATAGGCGCGGCCATGCTGACTATTCAGCACTGCCTTCTCCTTGACGTAGATCTCGTAAGGCGGCTGTTCACCATTGGCCAGCCCGACGAAGTTGCGCACCTTGCGCTTGAGGCAAACATCGGTGACCAGCCCGTGGCCAGTCTCGGCGTCGACCCGCGGCAGGTTGCCCGCATCGGGGTCGCCGTTGGGGTTGCCGTCTTTCACATCAAACAGGTAGATGAAATCGTAGCGGTTCTGCATGGTGATTACTCCTTGTCGTCAGTTGTCATGTCCTGGGCCTTGTTGCCACCAAACAGCGCCTTGCGTTGGTGATAGTAGCCGATGGCAAATAGCGCCTGAGCCTCCAGGTTCAGGTGAGGGGGCATGGTGTCGAGACCGTCGACGATCTCCTGCACCAGCTTTTCACGGTTGACCTTGGCCCCCGACACCAGCTTGGCCAAATGGTGCTGGTAGGTGCGCAGTAGGCGCGGAAAGACCATCGATGGGGTGGCCGAGGCGGCGCTGTAGAAGCGCTCACGGATGGTGGCATTGATACCAGGCAGCGCATCTTCCTGGGTCTTTTCCAGCACGGCAAACAGCCTGCCCAGCCGGTAGGCCGGATCGGTTCTTTCGGTATCCAGACTCACGGGGATTCCTCCTTGGGTGCAATTGAGACGGGTCAGCCACGCCTTGAGAACAGCGGCGCGATAGAAATTGATGGTGCGGTCGGCGCGGATACGGCGGATCACCGCGCCGGCCAGGCTGTCGGGATAGGGGGTGCCTTCGAGGATGGCGCGCATCAGGGCACCGGCCAGGAGGGGTGGGATGTCCTTACTCTCGCGGGCGGTTTCGCGCAGTAGACGCCAGGATGGCGGAAACTCCGGGTCTGGCCTTTTGCTGCCCGCCTCGAACTGGGGAACGATGCGCAATGCCTCGTAGTGGGCCTTGAGCCGGTCGAACAGGTGGCCCAGGGTGTCGGTATGCCAGAAGCGCACCGACAGCCGCGCCGCATTGGGGGCCAGTCCCAGCAGGTAGATCGGTGTGGCTGGGTCGTCGCCCAATGCCCGCAGTTCGTCACCACCGCTACGCAACGCCTTCAGCAGCACCTCGATCTGTTGCAGGGTGGCGGCATCCTGCGCCTCGTTGCTATTCAGGTCGCCAGAGAACATCGCACTCAACCAGCCTTCGGCGACGGTCGTCTCGCCAGTCCAGAAGGCGATGGTGGTATCCCCCAGTGAGAAGCGGTGCCGGTGACTATGCGGGCCGCTGAGCAGTCCGTTCAACGCAGTGGCATAACGGAAGGTGGCCGCCTCGGAGACCGGGGCGTTGTGGCTCTGCGACTTGTCGTAGGAGGTGAAGGCGTCGCAGTTAAATGAGACCAGCAGTGCGCCAGACGACTGGGCACCACCTACCCCCTTGATCTTTGGCTCATGGATCGATGCGATCGGTGATGGCTGGCCGGTGACCAGGCAGATCGAACCGGCGGCATCCAATGGCCCAACCTCATCCTGGCGCTGCCACCAGGCCCGGATTGCCGGGTACTCGTGGAGATAGCGGGTCTCGCCGAGCAGTTGAAACAGGCCGAAACCACTGCTGATCTCCCCCAACAGGGGGTGGTCGTCGCTGCATTCGCAGGCCCACTCTTCGAGAAACCGGCAGATGGCTGAGAACGCCGGATCGTCGATCTCCTCCTCCAACTTCAGGTGGCGCTCACGGAAGGCGGCGAACGACTCTTGGGTGCGCACTGCACGCTTTCGATACTTGTCGATCGACTCCTTTGCCTGACGTGGTGCGACATGGCCAAGCAGGTAGGCGCTGTTGTCCCAGAGGAAACAGGGGTTGAGACCGGAGCCGGATGGCTTCGCCTGCCCCGGCAGCAGCCGCTGGATCGGCACGGCCTTTTTGCCGCTGTGGTCCCGCAGGTCACTGATCTGGTGCAGACGTCCATCGGGATGGATCACCACCGCAAAGGCGATCTTCTGCAGGCTGTAGCCGGGGGGGCGCGATGGCGTAGGCGGGGTCGTCGGCCAAGCGGTCATAGAGCCGGTTGAGGGATTGCAGGATCATGCCAGCGCCCCTCCCGTCTGTTTCAGACACTCGCCCAGGTCGATCACCCCATCCACCATCCGGGCACGGAAGAAACGCGGGGTCATGTCGTCGGTGAAGTCGATGTCGTGGAGCATGAAGCCGAGGTCGCGCTCACCGCGCAGTTCAGCCGGGCAGTCGGGCCACTGCTCCACCGGCTCGAAGTGGGCGGCGAACTCGCGGGTGCCGAGGTAGGGGCGGTGAAAACACTGGCCCTTGCGCAGACGGCGGTTGAAGGTGTCAAGGTGCTTGGCGGCTGGATTGGCGGTGGTGGTGCCATCCCGCTCCCGTGCCTCAATAATCTCGAAGTGGGCCTCGATGCCGTAGCAGACGTTGGTCAGCAGCAGGGAGGCGCGCTGCTGACGGTTTTTCGAGTCGTCGGCATAGAGGGCGAGGACCTCGGCGCCCCCGTTCATCGCGGTCTTGATGTTTCTGAGCGGGATCTTGTAGGCCACCTCGTTGCGCCGGATGTTGGTGAAGCGGATCGGGGCGAAGGTCCTGATCCGGTCGATCACCCAGCGGATCTGCGGCTTCCAGTAGATCGCCTCCAGAATTCCGCGCGCCCCGGAGGGGGTCATCACGTCGTAGGAGACCCGCTCGGCCTTCATCTCGGGGCGGGTCCAGCAGGCGTAGTCGCCGCTGACCAGCAGTTTCACACCTTGTGTCATGGGTTGTTCTCCTCATTTCGGTCCGGGGTTGTCTCGGGGCTTTGTGGGAGTGGCCTGGGGCGCGCAAGGCGCTGTTCGCGGGCAAGCCCGCTCCCACCTGACCCGTTATAGCCATCGAACCAGATGGCATCCCAGAGGGGATAGTTACCGATGTATGCGACCAGGCCGGCTCGCAGGGGATTGGCGACCAGGTAGCGGGAGACGGTGACCAGATCCTCTTCCCGGCGCAGTGCGTGGTCGTGGTAACCGGGTTGCCAGACGGGGCCTGGCCTCTTCTGATCCGGTTGATGGCGATGGCGCTGCGGGATTTGACCCGGCGCAGGAGATCGGCCAGTGGCCCTTCCCGTAGCTCTATAAGCCAATGGAGATGGTCGGGCATGACGACCCAGGCGAGGGTGTGGCAGAGGCCGATCGCTTCTGCCCGCCACAGCTCCCGGGCGACCACGGCCCCATATCGAAAATCGGCCAGAATCGGTCTCCGCTGGTGGGTGGCGGTGGTGAGCAGATAGGCGCGGCCTGGTTCGCTGTGGCGTCCTTTTCTCAGTCGATGGCTTTGGGGCATAGGTCTCGTCCTTGAGGGCTAGGTTGTTCGCGGGCAAGCCCGCTCCCACGGATAGCCAGTTCCGATCTTGTGGGAGCGGGCTTGCCCGCGAAAACAGCTGTTGAATTCATCCTATCACTAGCTCGTTAGGGTCGTAGAGAGGGTCGGCATCGAGTTGCAGGCCCAATTCCGGGTGATAGTAGAGTTGCGGGGCGGCAAGTATTGCAAACCACTCGCAGAGCAGTTCGATTTGCCCGGCACCGAGTGCGGTGCGCCAGTGACGCTCGGCAACACTGACGCTGTAGCGCTGGAGCTTTCGCCGCAACTCACGGGGTATCCGGTTTCCGCTGGCCTCGATGGCGTAGAGGCGTTCAACCAGCGCCTGGGCCTTGTCGTCGTGGGGGACGATGATCGGGCGCTGGCTGTCGCCGATGAAGCGGAAGCGTTCGGCGACGGTGGCGAAGTTGAAGTTCAGATAGGGTGGCTGGTTACCGAGGTTCCAGTTAACCGGGTCGCAAATCCCCTGCTTGTCCCAGTCACTCTGTTGCTGCCAGTAGTGGAGCCGGAAGTAGTGTGCGATGGTGTCGAGACCTAGCAGGTCGTGGTATCGGCCCGTTGCCATGACCTGGGAGGCGGCATCGGCGCAGCGACGCAGGTAACCACGGGGAATCGGATGCTCCGATTCATCGGGCCGAAAGGCCCAGGTGATCGCACCCTGTCGCAGCCCCTCCCGGTTGCAGCGTCCGGCGGCCTGGGCGATGGAGTCGAGACCGGCCAGCGAGCGCCAGACCACCGGGAAGTCCACATCGACCCCGGCCTCGATCAGCTGGGTGGCGACCACCCGGCAGCGCTGCCCCGCCTTCAGCCGTTGGCGGATGGTATCGAGCCGGGTGCTGCGGTGGTTGGGGATCATCGCCGCGCTGAGGTGGAAACAGCTCTCGGCTCCCGCTTTCTCCTTCAGCGCCCGGTAGAGATCGGCGGCGTGGCGGCGGGTATTGACGATGGCCAGCGCCTGTTCACTCTCCAGCAGGCGGTCGGCGAGTTGGGAGCAGTCGAGTGTGCCAGCATCCCGCACCTCGACCCGCTTCAGGCGCCGGTAGAGGGCCGGGGCGTCGGCGATGATCGGGATTGCTTCCGGCAGGCCGATCTCGAACTCTTTTTCCCGATATTCGATGGCGGGCTGGGTGGCGGTGCAGAGGACGACGCTGCAGCCGTATTGCTCGACCAGCAGCCGCAGCACCTTCAGGCAGGGTTCGAGCAGGGTCACCGGCAGGGTCTGCACCTCGTCGAGGATGATCACGGAGCCGGCGATACGGTGGAGCTTGCGGCAGCGCGAGGTACGGTTGGCGAACAGCGACTCGAACAGCTGCACATTGGTGGTGACGACCAGCGGCGCGTCCCAGTTCTCGCTGGCCAGGCGCAAGCGTGTGGTCTCGTTGTCCGGGTCAAAGTTGGAATGATGTTCCAGAATCAGCTCATCCAGATCGGCGTCGAATGCCTCAAAGACTTCCCGGAAGGTCTCGGCATTCTGTTCAATGATACTGGTGAATGGGATGGCGTAGATCACCCGACCAAGTCCGTTGCACGCGGCGTGGCGTAGCGCAAAGGCGAGGGATGCGAGGGTCTTGCCACCGCCAGTGGGCACCGTCAGCGAGTAGAGTCCGGGCTGGCCCTCAGCTGCTTTAAGGCAGGCGGCCAACACCTCGGCACGGGCCTCGGCGACCCTGCCGCTGGCATCGCCGAATCTCTGTTGCATGTAATCGGAGAGGTGCCTATCAAGTGCCGTAAAATCCACTTGATCGGTCGGGCGCTGCGCCGCCTGCTGCGGGTTCATGAACGCTTCGGTGGCGAGGAAGTCGGCATCCACCAGGCAGGAGAAGAGCATGCGGGTGGCGAAGGCGAGATTGAAGGCAATCGCCTCCCGTGTAGCCCCGGGAATCTTGGGCAGTTCAATCGCGGGCGCCTCAAGCAGTTCGTCCGGGGCGCTGTACCGCCAGTCAGGAACACTCTTGGTCAGTCGGGCCTTCAGACAGGCCCCAGTGGCAAGGCCATCGAGCAACCCGGCGTGGTGACCAGCGATGGGATAGGCAAGCAGTGCGCTGAGGGGGGGTGGCAACGCCGTCATGGCGTGCTGCGCACCCGCCGAGGTGTGATCGACTTTGCCTCTGACCTCGCCGGTATGGCTGTCACCGCCCGAGGTGGCGCTTGCCCGCAGGTAGCCCTGGAAATCGTCAGAAAACTTGCCGAGATCGTGCCAGCGTCCCATCAAGGCCGCCAGCACGGGCCAGAACGCCGCCCCTTCCGAGAAGGCCTGGGCGGCAAACGCCTCGGCGCACTGGGCCACCGCCTCCAGGTGGCCTCCCTCCCCCAACAATCGCTCCCACTGCTCAAACGCTTCTGGATGGTCGGGGTGAGTATGGGCAAAGGGTGTGCGGGCAGTCATCATGACCTCTCCTCAGTGATCGATCCATGTTCGCTGTGGCAACACCCGTTCAGGTGCGTTCCCTGTTAACGACAGGCCAAATAATAGCAATAAAAAAAGCGGGCCGAAGCCCGCTTTTTCATCTGCCAACAGACCGTAGGGGGTCAGTGCCCACCCCCTTTCAGCGCCGCAACCATGCCTTCGATGGTGTCTTTGGCATCGCCGAAGATCAGCGAGGTGTTGTCCTGGTAGAAGAGCAGGTTGTCGACACCGGAGTAGCCGGGGCGCATCGAGCGTTTGAGGAAGTAGACCTGACGCGCCTTCTCGGCATCGAGAATCGGCATGCCGTAGATCGGGCTGGAAGAGTCAGTCTTGGCCGCCGGGTTGACCACATCATTGGCGCCTACCACCAGACAGACGTCGGTGGTCGGGAACTCGGGATTGATCTCGTCCATCTCCAGCACGTTTTCGTAGGGGATGTCGGCTTCGGCCAGCAATACGTTCATGTGACCAGGCATGCGCCCCGCCACTGGGTGGATGCCGAATTTCACCTCCACGCCTTTCGCCTCCAGCAGCTCCATCATCTCCTTTAGGGCGTGCTGCGCCTGGGCCACCGCCATGCCGTAACCAGGGATGATGATGACGCGGTTGGCATCCTCCACCCAGTAGATCGCATCCTCAACCGAAGCAGATTTCACGCCCTTCTGCACCGCCTGGGCCGCCGCACTGTCGCCGCCAGCGTCATCCGAACCGAAACCGCCGAAGATGACGTTGAAGATGGAACGGTTCATCGCCCGGCACATGATGAAAGAGAGGATCGCGCCGGAGAAACCGACCAGCGCGCCGACGATGATCAGCAAATTGTTGTGCAGGGTGAAACCAGTGGCCGCCGCCGCCCATCCCGAGTAACTGTTAAGCATCGAGATGATCACCGGCATGTCCGCGCCGCCGATCGGGATGATCAGGGTGAAACCGAGAATGAAAGCCAGCGCGGTCATGATGAACAGCGAGAGCATGCTCTCAGTCATGCCGAAGTGAATACCCAAACCGATGGTGAGGATTGCCAGCAGCGCATTCAGCGCGTGCTGCCCCTTGAAGATTACCGGCGCACCGCTCACCAGCCCCTGCAGTTTGGCAAACGCTACCACCGAGCCAGAGAAGGTGATCGCACCGATGATGATGCCGGCGGAGAGCTCGCCCATCAGCACCGGGTTGAGCTGTCCGGCCGCCGCCTTGTTGAGATAGGTGCCGATCGCCACCAGCACCGCTGCCATACCGACAAAGCTGTGCAGTGCCGCTACCAACTGCGGCATCGCAGTCATCTCCACCCGCATCGCCAGCACACCACCGATTAGCGCGCCCGCCGCCACACCGGCGATGATAAAGCCGTAGGATTGCACCTCACCGCCCATCAGGGTGGCCGCGATGGCGATCGCCATGCCGGCCATGCCGAGGAAGTTACCACGGCGCGCCGAGGCGGGATGGGTCAGCCCCTTCAGGGCGAGGATAAACAGCACCGCCGAGATCAGATAGGCCAGCGCCTGAATGTCCACAGAGAGTTCCATGATCTAGCGCCTCACTTATCTTTTTTCTTAAACATCGCCAGCATCCGGTTGGTCACCAGAAAGCCACCGAAGACGTTGATCGATGCCAGCAGCACCGCGAAGAAGCCGATAATCTCGGCGCTGGTGCTGGCGCTCTCCAGGCCGGTGACCAGCAGCGCACCGACAATTATGATGCCGGAGATAGCGTTGGTCAGCGCCACCAGCGGGGTGTGCAGTGCCGGGGTGACGCCCCAGATCACGTAGTAGCCGATGAAGCAGGAGAGTACGAATATATAGAGTGAAACCAGTGTATCAGGCATTGGGAGTGCTCCCGTTCTGCGCCCACCGGGCGCGGGTAAAAACTGAATCAGGCGTCGGCCCGGAGCTGCATCGCCTCGGTGATCTCATCCTCATCGAGATCCTTCAGCTGCAGCCCCGCCTCGCCCTGCTCCACCATGATATCCAACAGATTGCGGAGATTACCGGCGTAGAAGGCGCTGGCATCGGAGGGCACCATCGCCGGATAGTTGGTGTGGCCGACGATGATCACGTCATGTTTTATGACCACCTGATCCGCCTCGCTCAGCGGACAGTTGCCACCGCTAGCAGCGGCCAGATCGACGATCACCGAGCCGGCGCGCATCCGTTTCACCACCTCCTCGGTAATCAACACCGGCGCCGGTCGGCAGGGGATCATCGCCGTGGAGATGATCACATGCGCCTTGGCCAGCGCATCGGCGAGTGCCTGCTGCTGTTTCGCTTTCGCTTCGTCAGAGAGCTCCCTGGCATAGCCGCCCTCACCGGAGCCGCTCTCACCGATATCCAGCTCGATCGCCTTGGCGCCGAGGGATTCAATCTGCTCTTTGGTCTCTGGACGCACATCATAGGCATGCACATCGGCACCCAGACGGCGCGCGGTGGCGATCGCCTGCAGGCCGGCGACACCGGCCCCCAGCACCACCAGCTTGGCGGGCTTGGCAGAGCCGGCAGAGGTCATCATCAGCGGCAGGAAGCGGCCGTAGTGGGCGGCCGCCTCAATCACCGCCCGATAGCCGGCGATATTGCTCTGGGAAGAAAGCGCATCCATCGACTGGGCGCGGGAGGTACGGGGAATCCGCTCCATCGCCAGCACCCGAATGCCCTTCGCCTGCATCGCCTTGATGCTCTCATCCTCGCCACAGCTCTCGACGAGGCCGATGTAGATGGCGCCATCCGCCATCGCCGCCACCTCCTCCGCGGAGGGTTTGCGCAGCTTGACCACGATCTCTGCTGCCAACGCCTCGGCGTTGGAGACCAGCGTGCCGCCGACAGCGCTGTACTCATCATCTGGGAAATGCGCCGACTCGCCTGCACCTGCCTCGATCAGGATCTCAAAACCCTTGCCAGTCAGTTTTTTCACCACATCGGGGGTAATTGCCACCCGGGTCTCCCCGGCCAGGCTCTCTCTTGGAACACCAATCTTCATTATCTGCCCTTATCATGCAGGGTTCGGCCAGAGTGGCCACAAAGCGCGGCATTATCCTGCCAAGCCGACCTTAGCTCAAGAGAGAGCCGGCAAAGCCACAAAATCCTCAGGGGTAGTCACATTTTTCAGTGAATCTGTGATGGTTCGACAGAATTTTCTTCCCGCTCTTTGAGCAGTGCGTCGCGAAGCCTCTCCAAATGCTGCGCCACAGAGATACGGATCTCGGTGCGCGGCTCTCTGATCTCGAACAGGGCATCCTCGAAACGCACTTTGCCAAACATCAGCACACCATTGTTGGAGATGACATAGGGCTCGCTGGGCATACCGGTCAGCGGAAAAATCTGGCGGTTAAGCCGGCGGTCACCATTTTCATCATGGAAACCCGACACCGCATAGCGCCCGGCCGGTATATCGGCGAAGTGCAGCCGCGTTTCGGGCGATCGCGGCTCGACCACCTGCCAGGCATAGGCCTGAAACCCGTCGCTGGCAAAGTCGCTGTCTGTGGCGTATGTCTCCGCATTGTTGTGCAGCGCCACCAGCAGCTTGCCCTCGCTGCTGCGCACATTCTCCAGAGTCACCCACAGCTCAGCGGCCGGCAGTGGCCCCGAAACGAGGCTCCAGAGCACCATCCACCTTGCCAAATATTTCATCTCGACTCTCTCCCTGTTTCCTGTCACTGCAGCAAAGCTTTCTTTCAGCTCAGCTCCTGCAGCAGCTCGATCTGCGGTGCGACCTTGTACAGGGTCTCCTGATACTCCGCATCGACCTCGGAATCGGCGACGATACCACCACCGGCCCAGAAGCGGATACGCTGGTCGGACCAGACCATGGTGCGGATTGCAATATTGGTATCCATCGCCCCATCGAACCCCAGATAGCCGATGGCGCCACAATAGACACCACGGCGGTGCGGCTCCAGCTCCTCGATGATCTGCATCGCCCGCAGCTTTGGTGCACCAGTGATCGAGCCGCCAGGCAACGAGGCCTGCAGCAGATCCAGCGCATCCCGGCCTGCTGCCAGCCGCCCCTCGATCTGGCTGACCAGGTGATGCACCCGGGCGAAGGATTCGATCTCGAACAGTCGCTCCACCCGGATACTGCCGGGCCGGCAGACCCGCCCCAGATCATTGCGCAGCAGATCAACGATCATCAGATTCTCAGCCCGATCTTTCTCACTCTGCTGCAGCTGCCGTCTGGATCGGCGGTCCGCCTCAGGGTCGGCAAAGCGCGGGCTGGTGCCCTTGATCGGGGCGCTCTCGACCCGATCCCCACAAAGCCGCAAGAAGCGCTCCGGTGAGGAACTCAGTAGAGTCGAGTCGGGCAGCTGTAGGTAGGCGCCGAATGGAGCCGGGTTGGTGCGTCTCAACCTGAGGTAGAGCGCCCAGGGATCGCCCTCGGCTGGCGCCTCGAAACGCTGCGCAAAATTGACCTGATAGCAGTCGCCATCATGGATGTAGCGCTGGATACGCTCGAAACGCTGCTGATACTCCGCCCGAGTCAGGTTCGAACCGAGTGGGCCGGTGAGCTGAAAGCCACCTGCCTCTGCGGGCTTCGGGTTGGAAAACAGCGCCACCAGTTCATCCCAGCGCCGTTCGGTCCGCGTGTCCCGCCCCTGCCCCAGCAACCAGCTCGACTCAGCATGATGATCCACCACCAGCGCCCAGTCGTAGAGGCCGATCTGCATCTCCGGCAGCCCCTCCGCATCCTCAGCGAGAGATGGCAGGGATTCAAAGCGTCGCACCAGATCGTAACCAAAATAGCCAATGGCACCGCCACAGAAGGGCAACCCGTCGATGGCCGAGCTGGCAGAAGCGTTGAGCTGCTCACGCAGCAATTCGAGGGGATTGGCCGCCGAATGATGCGCGCTATCGCGCCCTTCAATCAGGGTCTGAGCGGCATGGGTGGTGAGCCTGCGCCAGGGATCGGCGGCGATGATGTCGTAGCGCCCCTGCTGGCTCATGGGCCGACCGCTATCGAGAAACACCGCCCAGGGCAGATGCCGTACTTCGGCGAACAGCTTGGCGCTGTCGGGGTGGTAGGGCAGACGCTGCAGGCGCGGGGACATGGCTGTCAGAGGGGAGGTAAGACAAACCGAACTGCGGTCTAGCCAATCGCCACGGCAACCGAAGCTGCCGTGGCAGGCTGTCTCACTCAGACCTCGTAGGGGTTACGACGAATGATGGTCTGGTTGCGATCCGGTCCGGTGGAGATTATGTCGATGGGGGTCTCAGTCAGCTCCTCGATCTTCGCCAGATAGTTGCGGGCCGCCTGTGGCAGTGCATCGTAGCTGACGACACCAACCGTGGACTCCTGCCAACCGGGCATCTCGATGAAGATCGGCTCGCACTGCTCGAAGCGGTCGGCACCCACCGGTGGGGTAGTCACTTCCTTGCCATCGAGCTTGTAGGCAACACAGATCTTCACCCGCTCCATGCCGTCGAGCACGTCGAGCTTGGTGATGCAGATACCGCTGACGCTGTTGATATCGAGAGAGCGATTCAGCGCCACCGCATCGAGCCAGCCACAACGGCGCTTGCGGCCGGTGGTGGCGCCAAACTCGTGGCCCTTGACCCCCAGGTGCTCGCCATCCTCATCGAACAGCTCGGTGGGGAAAGGCCCTGCGCCGACTCGGGTGGTGTACGCCTTGACGATGCCCAGCACATAATCGAGGTAGCGTGGCCCGACACCGCTACCGGAAGCAGCGCCACCGGCGGTGGTGTTGGAGGAGGTCACATAGGGGTAGGTACCGTGATCGATGTCGAGCAGCGCACCCTGCGCGCCCTCGAACATCACGCTCTTGCCCGCGCGGCGCAGCTGATGCAGGGTACCGGTGACATCTTCAACCAGCGGCTTGAGCTGCTCGGCCTGGGCCAGCAGCTGATCCAGCACCTGCTGATAGTCCACGGTGTCGAAGTTGAAGAGATTCTTCAGCGCAAAGTTATGGTAGTCCATCACCTCTTTCAGGCGGCTGGTGATGTGCGCCTCGTCGAAGATCTCACCCAGGCGGATACCGCGGCGCGAGACCTTGTCCTCATAGGCCGGACCGATGCCACGCCCGGTGGTGCCGATCGCCTTCTTGCCGCGGGCCTTTTCACGGGCACCGTCGAGGGCGATATGGTAGGGCAGGATCAGCGGGCAGGACTCGGAGATACCCATGCGCTCACGGGCTGGCACGCCAGCTTTCTCCAGCATCTCCAGCTCTTCCAGCAGCGCCACAGGTGAGAGCACTACACCGTTGCCGATCAGGCAACGCACACCCTCGCGCAGCACACCAGAGGGAATCAGGTGCAGCACAGTCTGCTCGCCATCGATCACCAGGGTGTGGCCCGCATTGTGACCGCCCTGAAAACGAACTACGGCGGATGCCTTGTCGGTCAGTAGGTCGACAACCTTGCCTTTGCCTTCATCACCCCACTGGGTACCGATAACTACGACGTTCTTTCCCATGCTCTCAGTTCTCATTGGATCGATTGAGGGGCTTTTATACCCGTTTTTGTTAAAATTTGGAAAGCTAGCGCTAACCCGCGCGGGACCAGCCTAGAGTCTAACCAGCCGCCACTGACCGTCACTGAGCCGCAACTCTTGGATGCAGCCCATCTCTTGCGCACCACCCTGTTGTCCCGGCAGACCGCTGATCACCCGCTGCCCTGCGACACGCAGCCGCTCTACCTCGGCCGCTAGCGCCGGATCATCAGACCAGGGGGCAAAGACCGCCTCCGGCTGTGGCACATCTGCAGAGTTGCCCAGGCGGATCAGGGTCTTCAGGTCGGTGGAGAAGCCGGTGGCCGGGCGCGCTCGACCAAACACCTTGCCGATCTGGTCGTAGCGACCGCCGCGAGCTATCTCCCTGCCACTACCAGGCACGAAGGCGGCGAATACCACCCCAGTGTGGAAGTGGTAGCCGCGCAGTTCCGCCAAATCGAAATGGATCGGCAGTTGCGGCAGCCAGATGGCGATCTGATCGGCCATGCGCTGTAGATAGTCGAGCGCCTGCTGCACCGACTGGTCGGCAGCTTTGAGCAGGTGCCGGGCGCGACTCAGGAGGGTAACATCGCCATTCAGTTCGCCGAGCGCCGCGAGCATCGCAGCGACTTCTGCATCCACCTGGAAATCAGCCAGCAATTCCGCCACCTCGGGCAGCGCCTTGCGCTGCAGAGCGTCAAACAGTGCCCGCTCCTGGCTCTCGCTCAGCCCAGCCTGTTGTGCCAATCCACGGTAGATCCCCACATGCCCCAGGTCGAGATAGACCTCTTCGAGGCCGGTCAGCTCGAGGGTCTGCATCATCAGACGCAGAATCTCGACGTCGCTCTCCACCCCGGCGTGGCCATAGAGTTCGGCGCCGATCTGCAGCGGACTGCGGCTGCCGGCAAAACCGTCGGAGCGGGTATGCAGCACGCTGCCGAGATAGCAGAGGCGGGTCGGTTCATCGCGACCGATGTTGTGGGCATCCATGCGCGCCGCCTGGGGGGTGATGTCGGCACGGATACCCAGAGTGCGGCCGCTCAGCTGGTCGGTCAGCTTAAAGGTCTGCAGATCGAGGTCACTGCCGGTTCCGGTGAGCAGAGCATCGAGAAACTCCACAAACGGCGGGATCACGTAGTCGTAACCCCAGCTGGCAAACAGGTCCAGCAGTTGCCTGCGCCGCCGTTCAACCAGCGCCGCTTCCGGCGGAAGCACCTCTTCGATGCCGTCAGGCAGTATCCAGCTTTCGTTTTGCATTGGATCGCTCATATCACGAAGAAAGAGAGGGCCAGACCACTGAATATACTGATCAGGCCGCTGATGCGCAGCGAGCGGTCATCCATCTGCGCAATACTTAACAACATCCGGCGCATGCTTGCGGGAGCGAGGGAGGGCCAGAGCCCTTCAAGCACCAGCAGCAACGCGAGTGCCGGCCACAAATAATCCACAGTCGCACCTTTTATCGAGGAACCTTTGAACAGATCTCGCGCGGCTGCCTTGCTCCCAAACCAACCACTGCTGCGTTGTACCCAAAGGGCATTTCCTAGGGGCAAAATCCTGGCAATAGCGCGGCCATTACCTGCGATTTCCACCCTGCAGCGGATGATCCGGCCCCACAATTCAGCTCATGCCGATTGATTCAGTGGCCCCATAAAAAAACCGGGAACTCCCGGTCTGTGTTAGGCCCGCCAGATGGCGGGCCGCTGCATATTTTCCCAAAGCGTCCGACGCTTGTCTATTTCCCCTTTTGACTCTTCAGATAGCGGAAGAAGTCGGAGTCAGGTTGCAACACCATCACATCAGCACGGCTATTAAAGCTGTTTCGATAGGCGTTGAGGCTGCGATAGAAGGCATAGAACTCAGCGTCTGTCTGATAGGCATTGGCGTAGATCCGCGCCGCCTTGGCATCGCCCTCGCCTCGCAGCTTCTCCGACTCTCTATAGGCGTCGGCCTGAATGACTACTTGCTGGCGATCGGCGTCGGCACGGATCCGCTCCGCCGCCTCAGCGCCTTTGGCACGCAGGTCCCGCGCCACCCGCTCACGCTCGGCACTCATACGGCCGTAAACCGATTCGGAAACCTCCGGCGGTAGGTCAATCTGCTTGACCCGCACATCGATTACCTCGACACCCAATTCTGATGCCTTGGCGTCGGCATCTTTGGTCAGCAGGGACATGATCTCGGTGCGATCACCGGAGATGACCTCCTGGATGGTGCGTTTACCAAACTCATTGCGCAGACTGGTATTGATCCGCGCCGCCAGTAACCGCGCGGTCTTGGCATCACTACCACCGGTGGAGCGATAGAATTGTGCCACGTTGGCGATACGCCACTTGGCGTAAGAGTCGACGATCACGTCCTTTTTCTCAAGGGTGAGGAAGCGCTCGGGGCGCGCATCCAGGGTCTGGATGCGTCCATCGAACTTCTTCACGTCGTTGAGAATCGGCACCCGCCAGTGCAGGCCGGGCTCGTAATCACTGTCGATGATCTCACCCAGACGCAGCTTGAGCGCCATCTCCCACTGGTTGACAGTGAACGTAAAGGCGTAGACCAGGACCGCCAAGCCAGCGGCGGCGGGCAGCAGTATCTTGATGTTCTTCACTAGCGGACCCTCCTGCCACGGCTGTTTTCGCGGACATCCCGCCTAGCCGGCGGCGCCTGTGTGGCGGCAGGTTTGTAAGGCTTGTACTGAGGTGCAGCAGCCCCGTCGCCAGCACTCTGGATGATCTTGTCGAGCGGCAGATACATCAGGCTGTTACTCCCTTCACTGTCGAGCATAACCTTGCTGGTCTGTGACAACATCTGCTCCACCGCATCGATATAGAGACGTTCACGGGTGACCTGCGGGGCCTTTTTATACTCCCCAAGCACGGCCAGGAAACGGCTGCTTTCACCGATCGCCTCGGCAATCACCCGCTCGCGATAAGCCTGGGCATCCGACAGCTGACGGGCTGCCGCACCACGCGCCCTCGGCACCACCTCGTTGGCATAGGCTTCGGCCTGGTTCTCTTGACGCTCCTTGTCCTCACGCGCCTTGATGGCGTCATCGAAGGCCGCTTTGACCTGCTCCGGCGGCTTCGCAGCTTCGATGTTGACACTGGTGATCTCTAGGCCGGTCTTATAATCGTTGACCATATCTTGCGCGGCGCTCTTGATACGATCGGAAATCGCGCCACGGCCCTCGGTGAGAATGAAGTCGAGGTTACTTTTGCCGATAATCTCGCGCACCGCGGTCTCAACCGCATCTCGCAGGGTCTTCTCCGGATTCTGATCCTGGAACAGATAGTCCCCAGCATCCTGGATGCGAGACTGCACCGTCAGCTGCACATCGACGATATTCTCATCCCGGGTAAGCATCTGTGCCTTGTGGGGAAACGAGGAGATCTGATCAACATTGACCTTGTAGACATTTTCGATGGGAAACGGAAGATGCCAGTGAGGACCTGGCTGGGTGGTCTCAGCATAGGCGCCGAAGCGCAACACCACGCCGCGCTCAGCTGGCTCGACAATGTAGATGCCGGAACCGATCCAGACCACCAGGGCAACCAGCGCG
Organism: endosymbiont of Ridgeia piscesae; assembly: GCF_001443665.1. NCBI lineage: Bacteria > Pseudomonadati > Pseudomonadota > Gammaproteobacteria > endosymbiont of Ridgeia piscesae. Next base: position 18,391 of record NZ_KQ557125.1, read on the forward strand.
ATCAGCCCGACGCCGACAGCACCAGGCCCGCCGCTGGCGCCGCCGCCAGCGCGGTCGGAACCTGAGGATTTACCGCCACCAAAGATCCCGCCAAACTTCGCCTGCAGCTTCTTCACTACCTCGTCCAGGTCGGGGGGACCCTGGTCACCGCCGCCTTTGCCACCCCAAGGGTCTTGATTACCGCCACCCGGTTCATTCCAGGCCATCTATCACTCCCAACACGCTGAAATCCGGGCGCAACCCAGAATTGTTTGTATCAAAACTCGCACGCCATCCACCACGATTCCGGATGATCAGCCAGAGCCCGACTTCTACTGGAGAGCCAAAGGCCTCACGCCACCGGCTCTCCGCCTGTAAATAATAAGGGCTGGCATTCTAACAGCCCCTTAGATGGAGGGGAACGGAATATCTTCAGCCTATCAGGCGCCCCTTTAGTTCAGGCACCTCTTTTAGCAGCCGTTCAAACTCAAGCTCCGCCATGTCGACCTGCATCCCCCAGCCACCATCATCGCAACCAGTGTCGGCCAGCACGTCACTACAATTGTAGAGCAGTGAACGCAGTCTTCCATCTCCAGCCTGCAGGCGCACCCCTTTTTGCACATGGTTTCTACGAAAAAACTCAGTCAGTGCCTGCCGCAGCAATCCTACCCCCTCACCGCTCCTTGCCGAGAGCCAGACGCGGCGAATCCGTCCATTCTCATCACGTTCGAGCCGCGACGAGGCCCCTTCCTGCAGGTCGATCTTGTTGTAGACCTCGATCTGATCGATCTCATGGGCACCGATCTGTTGCAACACATCGTTCACTTCAGCGATGCAGTGTTCGCGCTGATGGCTGGCGACATCAATCACGTGCAGCAGCAGGGAGGCCTCTGTGGTCTCCTGCAGAGTCGACTTAAAGGCTGCCACCAGATCGTGGGGCAGTTTGCTGATAAATCCCACGGTATCGGCCACCACCACCGCACCTTCGCCTTTCAGCTGCAGCCGGCGCAGGGTTGGATCAAGGGTGGCAAAGAGTTGATCTGCCGCGTAGACCCCGGAGCCCACCAGGGTGTTGAAGAGGGTCGATTTGCCTGCATTGGTATAGCCGACCAGAGAGACCGTCGGCACATCCGCCTTGGCCCGGCTGCGTCGCCCCTGCTCGCGCTGCATCTCGACCTTCGCCAGCCGTTTTCGGATCTGTTCGATGCGCTGATTCAGCAGGCGGCGGTCGGTCTCGAGTTGAGTCTCGCCTGGTCCGCGCAGGCCGATACCGCCCTTCTGTCGCTCCAAGTGTGTCCAGCCCCGCACCAGGCGGGTGGAGAGATGGCGCAGCTGCGCCAGTTCGACTTGGAGTTTGCCCTCGAAGGAGCGGGCGCGCTGGGCGAAGATATCGAGGATCAGTCCGGTGCGGTCGATCACCCGGCACTTGAACTCACGCTCCAGATTGCGCTCCTGACTCGGCGACAGAGTATGATTGAAGATCACCAGTTCGGCCGCTTCCGCCTCCACCTGCTGGCGGATCTCCTCGCTCTTACCACGTCCGACAAACAGCCGTGGGTCGGGATGGGAGCGGCTGCCCCCCACCATCGCAACCGACTGTGCACCGGCGGAGAGAGCGAGATCGGAAAATTCCTCGATCTCTTCCGGGTCGCTGACACGCCCGAGGTCGAGATGTACCAGGATCGCCCGTTCACCCGATTTGGGTCGTTCAAACATTTAAGGATTGGCAGGAGTTGGGGGAGGAAATAAAGGAATTCGCGCCCAAGCCAGAACAGACATGTCCCGACCCAATGGCGCGCAGGCTATGAATGATCGGTTCAGAAGTTACCGCCGGAAGAATCCGGAGCACTATCCGCCGATGTGTCGTTGTGTGGCAGGCGAACATTGCGCGCCGGCACCACAGTGGAGATTGCATGTTTATAAACCATCTGGCTTACGCTGTTCTTCAACAACACAACAAACTGGTCAAAAGATTCAATCTGCCCCTGAAGCTTGATTCCATTCACGAGGAAGATCGAAACCGGAATCCGCTCCTTTCGCAACGCGTTCAAAAAAGGGTCTTGTAAGCTCTGCCCTTTAGACATTGAAGTACTCCTTATTGTCTTTGTTCACTTAACCGGGACGCTCGATTTTGAGTGAATTCATTGAAATCACCCCCCAGTACTGTCGGAATTGTAGCACAGAGACCAACGGCAGTCGGCAAATTGTCTCCGGAATAATAGCGAGGTAATCGGCTCAGTTAGCTCCGTGATCGATGAAATTCACGATCAGTTCCCGAGCCTGCCCCAGCAAATCAGGCACCTCTTCATCAAGCCATATAAGCTCTTTGTCGGCCCGCAGCCAGGTGAACTGGCGTTTGGCCAGTTGCCGGGTGGCGATGATGCCCCGTTCGATCATCTCCTCCCGGCTGTACTCACCCTGGAGATATTTGATCATCTGGCGATATCCGACAGAGCGCATCGACGGAAGTTCCGGGCTCAGATCCCCGCACCCGATTAGGCCGGCCACCTCCTGCTCAAAGCCCGCCTCCAGCATGCGCTGAAAGCGCAGCGCGATACGCTGATGCAGCTGTGCCCGCTCACGCGGCGCCCTGACCAGTTTCAGCAGACGGAAAGGCAGTGGCTCTGCCTGCCGCTCCGCCTGCAGTTCACTCAGCGGCCTACCGGTGATCGAGATCACCTCCAGGGCACGCAGCACGCGTTGCGGATCGTTGGGGTGGATCTTCGCTGCACTCGCCGCATCCAGCTGCTGCAGACGTTGATGCAGTTTTTGGATACCCAGGACGCGCATCTCTGCATCCAGGCGGACACGCAGCACTGGGTCGGCGGCAGGTAGCTCTGCCAGGCCATGCTCGAGGGCACGAAAATAGAGCATGCTGCCACCCACCAGCAGCGGGATATTGCCCGCCTCGGTGATCTCGGCCATCGCCTGCAGGGCGTCCTGGCGAAATGCAGCGGCGGAGTAGGCCTCAACCGGATCGACAATATCGATCAGACGATGCGGCGCCCGCTTCAGCAACTCGGCATCAGGCTTGGCCGTGCCTATATCCATGCCCCGGTAGACCAGCGCCGAGTCGACACTAATGATCTCCAGCGGCAGCCGCTGTACCAGCTCCACCGCCAGCTCGGTCTTGCCCGAAGCAGTTGGCCCCATCAGGAAGATCGCCGGCGGCAGCACTTGATCCATCACTATTGGCCCCGCATGAAGAGCTTGTCGAGCTCACTCATCGACAGCTGCACCCAGGTCGGCCGACCGTGGTTACACTGGTCGGCCCGTTCGGTTCGCTCCATATCCCGCAGCAGACTGTTCATCTCCTCCCGGTTCAGGCGGCGATTGGCCCGCACCGAACCATGACATGCCATGGTCGCCAACATCTTGTCGATCTCCTCCTGCACCCGCCGGCTCTCACCGAACTCCACCAGGTCGGCAATCACATCCCGCACCAGCTGCTCCGCATCCGCACCCTGCAGCAGGGCCGGAATGCCCCGCACCGCCAGCGACTCTTTGCCCAGCCGGCTAAGTTCGATACCCACCTCACGTAGCAGCTCGCTGTGGGCCTCGGCCAAATCAACCTCACGACTGCTCAGGTTGAGCGAGATCGGCACCAACAGCGGCTGGCCGGTCACACCCTGCCCCGCATAGCTGCGTTTGAAGCGCTCGTAGGTGATCCGCTCATGGGCGGCATGCATGTCGACCAACACCAGCCCCTGCTGGTTCTCCGCAAGAATGTAGACGCCGCCCACCTGGGCCAGGGCATAACCGAGCGGCTGCGATGTATCATTCTCGCCGGCTGCCGGCCCGGGACTCTGCGCCGGTTGCTGGGCGCGAAAGCTAGCCTGATAAGAGCTGGGGCGTTCCTGCACCCGCCAGGCGGCGGGGGCAGCTGCTGCCAACGGCGTCTCCATCGTCAGGCGCTGCTGTTCCAAAGCCGGCTCGCGGGGCGCCTCCGGGAGTGGTGTCTGCATCTCCTCCGGGGATGGCTGGCCGCCACCGGGACGGGTCTCCGACAAGGCATGGTGCAGACCGCGAAACAGAAAGTCGTGCACCAGGCGACCCTCACGAAACCGCACCTCATGCTTAGTCGGATGTACATTGACGTCGACCTTGCTCGGATCGATCTCGAGGAACAGCACATAGGCTGGATGGCGACCGTGGTAGAGCACATCCTGAAACGCTTGGCGGATCGCATGGGTCACCAGCTTGTCTCTCACCATGCGGTTATTGACGTAGAAAAACTGCATGTCGGCCTGGCTGCGGGAGAAGCTCGGCCGGGCCACCCAGCCGGAGAGGCGCAGCGACAGCACCTCATGTTCGATATGCAGGGCATTCTTCAGGAACTCGCCCCCCATCACATCACTGATACGCCGCTCCTGATCACGACGATCCTGGCAGGCGGGCAGGCTCAGCAACTGGCGGCGATTGTGTTGCAGATGGAAGGCGACATCGAAACGGGCCAGCGCCAGCCGCCTGACCAGGGTCTCGATATGGCCAAACTCGGTCTTTTCGGTGCGCAGGAACTTGCGCCGGGCCGGCGTATTGAAAAACAGGTCAACCACCTCGACCCGAGTTCCCTGGGGCAACGCTGCCGGCACCGGCGCCTGCAGATTGTCGCCGCCATCCCCGCTCACCTCCCAGCCATGCGCCGCACCGCTGGCCAGCGAGGCCAGCTTCAGCCGGGAGACCGAACTGATGCTGGGCAGGGCCTCACCGCGAAACCCCATGCTGTGAATCTGTTCGAGATCATCCAGGCTGGCGATCTTGCTGGTGGCATGGCGTGACAGCGCCAAAGTCAGCTCATCCTTGTGGATGCCGACACCATTGTCCCGCACCTGAATCCGCTTGATCCCCCCCTGTTCAACCTCAATCTCGATACGGGTGGCGCCGGCATCCAGACTGTTCTCGATCAACTCCTTGGCCACCGAAGCGGGCCGTTCCACCACCTCACCGGCGGCGATCTGGTTGATCAGTTGGGTCGGAAGGGTATGTATCGACATGATGGATGACAGCAAACAGCTCCCCGGACAAAACTCGGATCGATAATCCGCCATTCTGCCACGGGGAGCCATCCTGGTAATCTAAAAAAGCAGTAAAGCAGTTTAGCTGCCGGGGATCTCAAGCACCTGACCGATCCGGATGCGGTCACCCTCAATCGAATTATAGTTGCGCAACCGGCTCAGGCTGACCTGATATCGGCGGGCGATCTTGGTCAGAGTGTCACCACGACCGATGATATGCCGGGTCGGCTCACGGTTGTGATGCGCTGCCAGCCAGGTGCCGGGCGGGGGCTGGAAACGGAAATAATTGTCGATACCCGACGCCAAAGCCTTGGCCAGCCTGTTCTGGTGAGCGGCATCTTTCAGACGCCCCTCCTCCTTCGGACTGGAGATAAACGCTGTCTCCACCAGAATCGACGGAATATCGGGTGACTTGAGCACCACAAAACCAGCCTGTTGCACCTTACGTTTATGCACTTTGCCAAGGTGCTTGAGGTTTTTCAGTACACGATCGGCTGCCTCTGAACTGGCCTGCAATGTGCCGATCTGGGAGAGATCCAAAAGCACCGAAGCGAGCGTATCATCGCGGTCATCCAACGATACGCCACCAATCAGGTCGGCACTGTTCTCTTTTTCCGCCAGCCAGCGCGCCGCTTCACTGGATGCCCCTTTGCGCGAGAGGGTATAGACTGACGCCCCGGTAACTTTGGAATCACGGAACGAGTCGGCATGGATCGATATAAACAGGTCCGCCCGATGGCGACGCGCAATCTTCATGCGTTTGCGCAAACCGAGATAGTAGTCTCCGTTGCGTACCAGTACGCCGCGCATCCCTTTCCGCCGGTTGATCTGCTTGACCAGCTTGCGGGCAATCGCTAACACCACATCTTTTTCATAGGTGCCGTGTTTGCCTCGCGCACCCGGATCCTCACCACCATGCCCGGCATCCACAGCGATTACCACATCCCGTTCCCCAGCATTCGCAAGAGCCTTGACCGGGATCGAGCGTTTCGCCGCCGACTTGCCTTTCTCATAGAGGTCAACCACCAGCCGGTGGCCATACTGGCGATTTGGCTTGAGCAGGAAACTCTTGGGTTTCACCGCCCCCTTCAAATCGAGCACCACCCGAACATCCTGCTTGCCCCTGGTTGCGGAGCGCAGCCCCGTGATAAAGCTATCGTTTTCAGGGGTGGGCAATTTGACACCCAGTTTGGCGCTCTTGAGATCGAGCACCAGGCGATGTGGTTTGTCTAGAGTAAACAGATTGTGTTGCAGCACCGAATCAGTATCAAACACCAGACGCACATGATCGGGGGCCGACCAGATGCGCAGACTCTTGATCACACTCTGTCCGGCATGTAGCGACAGGCTCCATACGAGCATGGCTATGAACAGTAATACGGATTTATTCATCCCCAGCAGTCCTGCTTCACGACATTTAATCAAAAAATAGCACGAGGTCTCGATTTTTCCAATCTTATCCAATGGATAGAGCAACTTCTTTCATTAATACTCGAGCCTCAGTCAACTCCATTAAACCTTTGGATAAGCATCCGACCCTTGGCGCTTTTTCCCTGCAGACGGATCCGCCTGCCTGCATCGCAATAGCTGAGTTCGATCAGCAGATCTGCTGGCGGCAGCACACCCAGCCCTTTTTCCGGCCACTCGACCAGCATCACTGCCCGCTCGTCCAGCAGATCCCGCAGCCCCAGATACTCCAACTCATCCGCTGCCGCGAGCCGGTAGAGATCCAGGTGGTAGCAGACAACCTGCCCCAGCGGATAGGGTTCCAGCAGGGTGTAGGTTGGGCTCTTCACTGCCCCATGGTGGCCCATGGCACGTATAAAACCACGCGTCAGGGTAGTCTTTCCGCTACCCAGATCACCTTCTAGATAGATCACGCAAGGGGCTTCGCAGGCCGCCGCAAGCTGCGCCCCAAAGGCCATCTGCTGCTGCTCGCTGGTGAGTTCAAGCTCCAACATCGGCGCTCTCCGGGTTCAACAACCGACGGATATGCGGCAACAGATCGCTAGCCAACATGCCCCTCTCACCCGCCTCTGCCGCTCGGTCTGCCGCTGCCGCATGCACACAGACAGCCGTCTCCGCCGCATCTTGAGCCGCCAACCCCTGCGCCAACAGCGCCCCGAGCAGACCGCTGAGGATATCGCCGCTGCCACCGCTGGCCAGGCCCGGATTGCCGGCGCTGCAAAGTCCCGGTCTTCTGGAGGAATCATCTCCTACCAGGCTGCCCGGACCTTTCAGTATGACAACACCACCATAGCGCTGCGACAAATCCTGCAATGCCTGAAAACGATCCCGCTGAACCGAACCGACATCCGAGCCAAGCAGGCGGGCGGCCTCACCGGGATGGGGCGTCAACACCCAGTTGGCACGTCTTTCCGGCTGCGCTGCCAGCAGGTTCAGGGCATCTGCATCGACCACCATCGGCAGCCCGGCGCTACAGGCGGCAGCGAACATCGCCCGCCCCCACTCGCCCTGGCCCAGCCCCGGCCCAAGCACCAACTGATCGGCCCACTCGAGCAGCGCTTCGAGCTCGTCAGGTTCGGCCACCCCGTGACACATCAGTTCGGGTCGACCAATATTCAGCGTCGCCGCGTGGGCCGGATGGGTCGCCACCGCCACCAGGCCGGCGCCGCCACGGGCCGCTGCCTCGGCGGCCATGCGCGCCGCTCCGGAGTAACCCTGGTCGCCGCCGATCACCAGCAGCCGCCCGAAATCACCCTTGTGAGCAGTGCGCGGCCGCGGTGTCAGATGCTGGACGATCTTGGGATAGTCGAGCCGCCGCGCCGCCAGGATCTGACGCGCATAGATCTGCGCCGGTAGCTCCAGCGCATCGAAGCGAATCTTGCCGCAGACGCCCGGCCCGTCAGCCGTGAACATCCCCTGTTTCAGCCCGATGAAGCTGAGCGTGGCATCGGCCTGCACCGCCGTACCGCGCATACACCCTGTATCTGAATCCAAGCCGGAGGGGATGTCGATCGCCAGCACCGGTGCCGGATGGGCATTGATCTGCCTCACCGCCGCGGCCCACTCACCGCTGATCGGCCGCACCAGCCCAGTGCCGAGCAGCGCATCGACGATCAGGTCGGTCTGCCGCGGCAACTGCTGCAACGGCTCGCTCTCGCCACCGCTGGCGTGCCAGGCATCGGCCATGCGCCGTGCATCCCCCTGCAGCCGTGCCGGATCAACCAGCCAGAAGACCCGGCAGGCAAGGCCGGCCTGGCACGCCAGACGCGCCACTACATAACCATCGCCGCCGTTGTTACCAGCGCCGCAGACCACGCTCAGATCCGCCACCTCAGGCCACAGCTCACGAATCAGCTGAAACGCCCGGCTGCCGGCCCGCTCCATCAGTTCGCTGCCGGAGATGCCATACTCCTCGATCGCAATCCGATCGAACTCCCGCACCTGTTCAGCGCGATAGAGCGCGTTTGGCACCCCCTCTGTATATGGCATAACTCGCATCGACACCCCCGGAAAACAGTCGCGCACCATACCGCGAAGTCTATATTAGAATCCAGTGGTATAGTTGCACGAATGAAACAGGTGCTATCCGATCAAACGCAGGCTGAACTGGTCCAACAGATCAGGCAGTGGAGCCGGGAGCTGGGTTTTCAGCAGCTTGGCATCAGCGATTGCAACCTGGAGAGCGCCGAGACGCATCTGCAGCGGTGGCTCAACGCAGGCTTTCACGGCGAGATGGGCTACATGGCCCGCCATGGGCTCAAGCGCAGCCGCCCGCAACTGCTGGAGCCAGGCACCCGCAGCGTGATCTGCGTGCGCATGAACTATTTGCCGGAGCCGATGGCGCAGAGCTGGCAGCGTCTGGCTGATCCCGCAACCGCCTTCATCTCCCGCTACGCCCTGGGGCGGGACTACCACAAGCTGATGCGCAAACGGCTTCAGCAACTGGCCAAACGCATCGGCGAGCAGATCGGCCCGTTCGGCCACCGGGTGTTTGTCGACTCCGCGCCGGTACTGGAGAAGCCCCTGGCGGAGAAGGCCGGGCTCGGCTGGGTCGGCAAACACAGCAACCTGATCAACCGCCGGGCCGGCTCCTGGTTCTTTCTCGGCGAACTCTATACTGACCTGCCGCTGCCCCCCGACCAGCCGGTGAAAAACCACTGCGGCTCCTGCCGGGCCTGCCTCGATATCTGCCCGACCCGTGCCATCGTCGCTCCCTACCGGGTCGACGCCCGCCGCTGCATCTCCTATCTCACCATCGAGCTGAAAGGGCCGATCCCAGTGGAGTTCCGTCACGCCATTGGCAACCGCATCTACGGCTGCGACGACTGCCAGCTAACCTGCCCCTGGAACCGCTTCGCTAAGCTCAGCACAGAGCCCGATTTCCAGCCGCGCCAACGCCTCGACAGCCGTATCCTGCTTGATCTGTTCAGCTGGGATGAAGAGCGGTTCCTGAAGCTTACCGAGGGTTCCGCGATCCGCCGTATCGGCCACGCCGCGTTTCTGCGCAACCTCGCCATCGCCCTCGGCAATGCTCCCAGGCAAGAGGCCATCGTTGCTGCTCTCGAGGGGCGCATGGATAGCGCCTCAGCACTGGTGCGCGAGCATCTCGAATGGGCCCTGCAGCAACAACTCAGCGGAAAGAGAAACGACGCAGGGAACTGACCAGCGCCCAGCCCAGCAGCACCCCAATCATATCGACGCTGACATCGGCCAGATTGCTGCTGCGCCCCGGCACAAACATCTGCAGCAGTTCACTAGCCACCGCCAGCAGAAACAGCACAGCAAACAGATTGAGGGGGGCAAACCGCCCACGCGCAAACAGGGCGGAGCTGATCAGGAAAAAACTCAGCAGATGTCCCAGCTTGGCGATGCTCCACTGCGCCGGCAGCAGACTGATGTGATTGAGATGACGGCTTGAGCTGGCCTGCAGCGCCAGACCAAACAGGCGGGCAACCCCTTCGATCTGCAGCTCCAGCCAGAGCTTGATCTCCTGCGGCATCAAGATGCCGAGCAGGCTGACCAGCAACAACCCGCAGATCCACCAGCCGAGCCCCTCCTCACGCTGGTAGCTCAACAACGAATGCAGCAACCAAACTCCGATCACCACCCAGGCCAGCAGCAACACACCCCGCAAGGGTGGATAAAACCAGTTCGCCTCGGCCTCGCGCAGCGAGAGATTACGTACCTCAAAACTGCCACGGCTGTGGTAGAGATAGATCTCCAGACAGACCCGCTCTGCCTGCTGCGGCAGCTGAAACAGCCCCTCCAGCTGGCGCCAGTCGTGGCTGCCACTGCTACCAGCAAAGCCATGACCATCGTAGATGCCCCGCCCCTTGGCATCGTAGCCAATCAGATCGATGCGCGCATGGTGCCAGTCGAGCCTGCCCGGAATGACCCGGTCAACACGCATCTCCACTTCGAGCCAGAGCTGCTGTGGCAAAGCATCAGCAGAAAAGCACTGACTGATGCCGAGATTGCTATCACCCCGCTTGGAGCTGATCGTAAGCTGTGGGCCGAGCGTGCCAATGCTGCCGGACCCTCTCTGCAGCTGCCAACCGTTCAGGCCTTTGTGGAAATCGGGATTGTGCAGGCGTTGCGGGCCAAGGCCATGGAAGGCGCTGAATCTGCTGAAGAAGAACAGGGTCAGCAGACAGAGCAGCAACAGTACCACGAACTGCCAACGGGTGAAGTGGTCTGGCTGGTGGGAGGCATCCGGTGCCATGGATATCCGATATCCTCTGTTGAATGACGCAGAAGGCAGCAGGCTAGCGAAAACAGCCAACTCGTTCCGCGAGGGGCATCACACTGAGTTCAGACTGATCGACTGTTTTTCCATCAGGAGGACAGCCTAATCGCCTCTTTGACTTGCATAAACCCGGCATTTAAACACGGCACCTGTATAGGTCGAGCTGCGCCCGACATCTTCCTTGATTTCAATTTATTACAGGCAGCGGCCATGAGCCGCCCTATATCTAGCCGAGCGTAGCCCGACTCAGCTCAGGCGCAAAAACTTCTCACGGTAGTGGCTCAGCTCGGCGATCGAGTCTTTGATATCCTCCAGCGCCAGATGCTGCGCGTTTTTGGTGAAGCCCTCCGCCACCGCCGGCGCCCAGCGATTGACCAGCTCCTTCAGCGAACTCACATCCAGATTGCGGTAGTGGAAATAGGCCTCCAGCTTCGGCATGGTGCGGGCCATGAATCGCCGATCCTGGCAGATGCTGTTGCCGCACATGGGCGAGACCCCAGGCGGCACATACTGCTCCAGAAAGGCGATCGTCTCCGCCTCGGCCTTCGCCTCGTTGTAGCTGCTCTCACGCACCCGCTTGAGCAGGCCAGAGCCACCGTGCTGGCGCTGGTTCCACTCATCCATGCCGTCCAACAGCGGCTGCGGCTGGCTAATCGCGATCACCGGCCCCTCTGCCAACAGATTCAGATCGGAATCGGTGACGATAGTGGCGATCTCGATGATCTCGTCATTGAGGGTGTCCAGGCCGGTCATCTCCAGATCGATCCAGATCAGATTATTGGGGTTTTGCAGCATCGATTTTTCCGGGGTTGTCAGAAGCATGAAAGTGGCCAAGGATTCTAGCAGGATCTCCAGTGAGACTGTATTCTTGGCCCCGAAGCAGACTCTCCATCCATAAAGAACGCCCCAAACCGCTGATGCCGCTCTTCACCACGATCTTCCTTGCCGCCCTGATCGCCGGCACCCTGCTGCAGCTCTGGCTGCTACAGCGTCACCTCCAGCATGTGCGTGCCCATCAGCAGCAGGTGCCCGAGGCCTTTGCGACGATGGTCTCGCTGGATGAGCATCAAAAAGCCGCCGCCTACACCCAGGCCAAAGGTCAGCTGGGACGGCTCGATATCCTGCTCGGCAGCCTGCTGCTGCTCGGTTGGACGCTGGGCGGCGGTCTCAATCTGCTCAACCAATTCTGGCTGGGGTTGAAACTCGATGCGACACTCACTGGCATCGGCCTGATCTTCTCAATGTTTTTCATCTCCAGTCTCATTGAACTGCCGCTCGCGCTCTGGCGCACCTTCGTCATCGAGGCACGCTTCGGCTTCAACCGCAACAGTCCAAAACGGTTCCTCCTGGACCGGCTGCTCGGACTGCTGCTGGCAGTACTGCTAGGCGGGCCGCTATTGTGGGTGATCCTGCAGCTGATGGCTTCCGCCGGCAGCCTCTGGTGGCTGGCGGTATGGGCGGTCTGGATCAGCTTCACCCTGCTGATCCTCTGGGCCTATCCGCGGCTGATCGCGCCGCTGTTCAACCGTTTCACCCCACTGGAGGCGGGCGAGACCCGCGATCGGGTGCAGGATCTGCTGCACCGCTGCGGCTTCAACTCCGATGGCATCTTTGTGATGGATGGCTCCAAGCGCTCCAGCCACGGCAACGCCTACTTCAGCGGCTTCGGCAAGAGCAAGCGCATCGTCTTCTTCGACACCCTGCTAGAGGCTCTGGCACCGCAGGAGATGGAGGCGGTGCTGGCCCACGAACTGGGGCACTTCCGGCTGCACCATGTGATCAAACAGATGCTGCTCATGTCCGGCGTGTCACTGCTCGGGCTGGCGCTGCTCGGCTGGCTCTCCAGCCAACTCTGGTTCTATCAGGGGCTGGGGGTGACACAGCCCAGCAACGCCGTGCTGCTGATGCTGTTTCTGCTGGCCACACCGGTGTTCACCCTGTTCATCGCACCGATCGGCAGCTATCTGTCACGCCGTCACAAGTTTGAGGCGGACGCCTTCGCGGTGGAGCAGAGCGGTAGCGAACCGCTGATCCGGGCGCTGGTCAAACTCTATCAGGATAACGCCAGCACCCTGACACCGGACCCGCTCTACTCGCTGTTCTACGACAGTCACCCGCCTGCGGCGGTGCGTATCGCCCAGATTGCTAACCACTCCAGCCCATAGGAACTTTGGGAAATGAAACAATTGATCCCTGTCTCCATCCTCGCATGCCTTTCAATTGCCAGCAGCGCCTCTGCCGCCGACCAGGCAAACGGCAAACAGCTGATCGATACCCACTGTTACAAGTGCCACGGCACTGAGATCTACACCCGGCCCGACCGGCGTGTCACCAGCCTGCCCGGCCTGCATAAGCAGGTACAACGCTGTGAGCTGATGCTGGGGCTGAAGTGGTTCGATGACGACATCAATGACGCCTCGACCCACCTCAACCAGCACTTCTACAAGTTCAAATAAACCATGGGCCGCCGCCTCTCCCAACGACAGCGCGAACGCATCCAGGCGATCCAGGAGAAGCGCCGCAAGCGACTGGAAAAGCAGATTACGGAGAGCCTGGCGCAGAGTGACATCGCGCCACCCCAGGAGGGACGTGTGATCATCCGCCACGGCGCCACGCTGATGGTGGTGGGCGAGAGCGGACAGCTCTTCAACTGCCGCACCCGGCAGAACATCGGTCATCCGGTGTGTGGCGACCGGGTAGTCTGGCAGGCAATCGACGAAAAAAGTGGTGTAGTCACCGCCCTGCTGCCGCGGGAGAGCGTGTTGAGCCGCCCCGACTACGCCGGCCGGGAGAAGCCGCTGGCCGCCAATATCAGCCTGATCGTAGTGGTGCTCGCCCCCAGGCCGGAGCCCTCCGGCTATCTGCTCGATCAGTATCTGGTGACCGCCGAGACCATCAACGTGCCGGCACTGATCGCGATCAACAAGATCGATCTGCTGCAGGGCGACGAGCGGGATAGATTTCTGAGGCAGTTCGACTGCTATCGCAGCATCGGCTACCCGGTGGTAGAAGTCAGCGCCACCCTCGAACACGGCCTGGACCCGCTGGTCGAGGCGCTGCACGACCAGCGCAGCATCCTGGTAGGGCAATCGGGGGTCGGCAAGTCATCACTGATCAATGCGCTGCTGCCGGATCACCAGGTGGAGACCGGGCGCCTCTCGAAGGCCACCGGATTGGGTCGGCACACCACCTCCAGCGCCACCTGCTACAACCTGCCCGGTGGCGGCGAGCTGATCGACTCTCCGGGGGTACGCAGCTTTCGACTCACCCGGCTCAGCAAGCAGCAGATAGAACAGGGTTTTGTCGAGCTGCGTCCCTATCTGGGACGCTGCCGCTTCGCCGACTGCGCCCATCAGGAGGAGCCGGAGTGTGCAATCAAGCAGGCCGCCGAGGCCGGGCAGATCGACCCGATCCGGCTGGCGCACTTTCACCGGCTGGTGGCAGGCGCCTCAAACCAGTAGGCGCGCTGCTTACAGCGCGAACATCTGCGATGGAATCTTCGCACCGCGAACGGTGCTCCTACACTGAACGGTCTGTCGCCAGCGGCAAGTTCAGTGAGACATCTACCCCTCCCAGGGTGGAGCTCGCCAGGCTCAGCGTGCCACCGTAAGCCTCGACGATATCTTGCACCACCGAGAGGCCGATGCCCTGCCCCGGCAGCTGTTGGTCAAGCCGCTTGCCGCGCATCAGCACCGCCTGCGCCTGATCGGCGGGGATACCGGGGCCATCGTCCTCGACATGGATCTCGAGCCGCCCCGCCCGCTGCCCGGCGCCCACCCGCACCTGCGAACGGCCATACTTCCAGGCATTGTCGAGCAGGTTGCCGAGGATCTCCATCAGATCCCCCTCGTCGCCGTGGAACAGCAGCTTATCGCTTACCTCAATCTGCCGCTCGACCCCCTTCTCCCGATAGACCTTATCCAGCGAGCGCGCCAGCCGCTGCAGGGTCGGTTTGAGCGGCACACCGCTAGTGAGTGTGGTGCGACCGGAGGCAGCGGCACGCTGCAGTTGATGGGCAACGATCTGGTTCATCCGCTGCACCTGATTCTCCAGAATGGCGTGCTCCTCCGGGGAGAGCGGCGGATCCCGATCGGCCAGCCCCTGCAACACCGCCAGCGGCGTCTTCAGACTGTGGGCCAGATCCCCCAGGCTGTCACGAAACCGTTTCTGGCGGGCTTGGGCGTGCTGGATCAGAGAGTTGATGTTGTTGGTGAGGCGGGTCAGTTCAAGCGGGTAGCGCCCCTGTAGCTGTTCACTGCGACCCGATTCGATCGCCTCCAACTCAACCGCCACCGTGCGCAACGGCGTGAGCCCCCAGCGCAACACCAGGCCTTGGATCAGCAGCAGCAGTGAGACTCCCCCAAGCCAGAGAAACAGGGTGTTGCGAAACGCCTCAATCTGATGCTGATGGGGGCTCAGGTCGATCGCTACCGCCAGCACATAGTCAGTCTCATTGGCCTCGAAATCCTCCCAGGAGACACCGAAGCTGATCGCCAGCAGGTCGCCATTTTGCGGCTGGTGGAAACGCCGCTGGCCAGGTGGCGTCGGCTGCAGAAAGCTGAGCTGGCGCCCCACCATCGAGGCGGATTGCCAGCTAAACCCACCGCCAGCACCGGAGACCTGGGCATAGTAGCCGGAGTCGGGCCGGTTGAAGCGGGGATCGGAGAGCAGTCTGGGCAGGCTCAGACGACCCTGCTGATCCTCCTCGGCGGCGGCCAGCAGGCCGTAGATCTGGCTCTCGAGGCGTTCCTTCATCGCCTTTTCGGCACTCGCCCGGTAGGCCTGTTCTAGCACCAGGCCGGTCAGCCCGAGAAAGCCCGCCAGCACCAGGCTGGCCACAACCAACAATCGGGCATGGATCGAAAAACGCACCACCCAGGATCACTCCGCAGACGACGACTCGGCGCGTTTCAGGACAAAGCGATAGCCGCGCCCGCGCAGGGTTTCGATCGGCTTGTAGCGTGCCTCAGGATCGAGCTTCTTACGCAGACGACGCACAAATACCTCAATCACGTTGCTGTCACGATCCCAGTCCTGATCATAGATATGCTCGGTCAGCTCACTTTTGGAGACCACCTGACCGGCGTGCAACATCATATATTCGAGCACCTTGTATTCGTAGGCGGTGAGATCAATCGGTTGCTGCTGCAGACACACCGTCTGGCTGCGGGTATCGAGCTCGATGGGGCCACACTCGATCAACGGCTGCGACCAGCCTGCAGCACGCCGCAACAGGGCGTTGAGGCGCGCCAGCAACTCTTCGACATGGAAGGGTTTGACCAGATAGTCGTCGGCCCCCGCCTCGAGCCCCTCCACCTTGTCCTGCCAGTTGCCGCGCGCGGTAAGGATCAGGATCGGGAAGTGTTTGCCGGCCTGTCGCAGCTGGCGGATCACCTCGATACCTGAGAGCTGGGGCAGACCGATATCGACGATTCCCACATCGATACCGTACTCGCGGCCGAGGAACAGGCCGTCGCGGCCGTTGTCTGCCGCATCCACCGTATAACCCTCACGACGCAGGCGTGCCTCGAGCGGGTTGCGCAATTCTGCCTCATCTTCGACTAGCAATACCCGCATCGGGTTCTCCTGGGGTCAGGGTCTCGGTTTGCGTTTGATGAAGCGGCCGCTGCGGCCATCCATCTGATAGCGGCGCAACTTGCCCTCATTGGTGAGGATACGGATATTGTGGACCGGACGACCATCGTACTCGCGGGTCTCGGCGGAAATCACCCGACCACCGCTCTGCCGCTTGGCCTGTTTCACCGCCTCATCCAAGCTGATCAGGCCCCGCGCACTGACCCCCTGGGTCAACAGCAGGCCACCAAACAGCAGCATGAGCGGCAACATTATTTGTCTGACACGCATTCAGTTCGGACCTTTCCAGCAGCGGGAAGGCTGACCGACTTGGGTATCGGACAGCTCTTCCACACTTGATTCATAACTCATCGATCGGCGTCACCGCCACCCGCACCCGGATATGCTTGCCCGGATGGCTCTTGGTGCGGGTGGTGAAGACCTGACCCTTGTAGCGGTATTTTACACGATAGCCCACCAGCTGCTCCTCCTGCTCTGTGTAGTCGATCACCTCACAGCGCCGCTCGGTCTCGGTCACATAGTGGCCACTCCGGTTGCGGCTGGCATCGTGACCAACCGATGCGCCCAACAGTGCGCCGGCGATGGTGGCCGCATCCTTGCCCTTTCCCTTGCCGAACTGGTTACCCACCACACCACCAACGATGCCTCCAAGTACGGTTCCGGTATAGGACTTGTCGCGATTTGGACGATAGTGAGAGACCTGCTCATCCCAGCAGTGCCGCTCCGGGCGGGAGATCTCCACGGTCTTGTAGATCGGATCCACATCGATCACCTTGGCGGTGTCTTGGTAACGGTGCTTCCAACCTGCATTGACGCTCAGGGATGCACTCAGCAGCAGGGTGGCAATGGCGATAGTGGTTTTTTTCATCTCGGCTTCCTCGATCTTTAACATGGGTGAGGAGGCTCTCTCCTCATCTCTTGGCTATAGATTAAGCCGGAGAAACTGAACCGCGCCTGAACCGGAAACGCCCCACAAAAACCCTGAAGTTTATTGCCATGAATCCTGATCGATAGGAGGTAGAATAACGCCCGCCCCATCGCAATCTTCGGACTCGACATACCCCCAAGAGCTGCATCACCATGGCCTTTCTGCACAACCTGATGGCAATCTATCTCGATGCCGCCTTCTGGCTGGTGATCGGGCTGCTTAAGGCCTGGATGCCAGCGGACCTACTGCAGCGCCAGCTCGGCCAGGGGCGCCTGGCGCCGACTCTCAAGGCGGCTCTGATCGGCGCCCCGCTGCCGCTCTGCTCCTGCGGTGTGCTGCCCGCCGCGCTTGGGCTGCGCCGCGCCGGGGCCTCCAACAGCGCCACCGTCTCCTTTATGATCGCCACCCCGGAGACCGGCCCCGACTCCATCGCCCTCTCCTATGCCCTGCTCGGACCGATCATGGCCGTCGCCCGTCCGCTGGCGGCCCTGTTCAGCGCCATCACCACCGGCCTGTTGACCTCGCTGATCCCCGAGGCGTCCCCTCTCCCGTCTACGCTGCCGGTGGCCGTAGCAACCGGCAACTGCTGCAGCAAACCTGCCAACCAGCAGCAGCCGCTGCTCAGCAGCTTGCACTACGCCTTTGTCGATATGCTCGACGACATCCTGCTGTGGTTGGCGGCTGGCCTGATCCTGGCCGCGCTGGTGATGACATTCATCCCACCAACCGCCTTGGCCGAGGTCGGCAGCGGACCGCTGACCATGCTGCTGATGCTGGTGGTGGGAATCCCCATGTATATCTGCGCCACCGCCTCCACCCCACTAGCGGCGGCGATGCTCGCCGCCGGGCTCTCGCCTGGCGCGGTGCTGGTGTTCCTGCTCGCCGGCCCCGCCACCAACCTCGCCACCATGGGGGTGATCGGCAAGGAGATGGGACGCCAGGTGCTGCTGGCCTATCTACTGGGGATCGCAGCCAGCAGCCTGCTGATGGGAGTGGCGCTGGATGTGCTGCTCGAGGATATGGGGTGGGTGGTCGATGCCTCTGTCGCCGGCGAACAGGAGTGGCTGCCCGACTGGCTGAAGCATCTGGCAGGGGTGGGCCTGCTGACCGCCGCGCTAGCCAGCGCCCGGCGGAGTCTGAAGCAGAGATAGAATGTAGGAGCACCGCTTGCGGTGCGGTCGCCGTAACACCTGACGATCGCCACTGATCCTGCACTTCTGGATGACTGTTCGCGCTGCAAGCAGCGCTCCTACACAAGCAACCTTCCGGCTAGGGCTTCTGCCCTACCAACATCGCCAGATCCCGGCTCCCTTTTGTCACATCCCCCAGCTCGCCCTCCTCCCGGTAGAAACGCAACCTGAGCGATGAGAAGAGACTCAGCAGTTCGTTGTCTGCCAGACGGAAGGCCGGATCGTTGGGACCGCGACTGGTGAGGCGGGTCTGGCTGAAAGTCTGGAAGAAGATTAGCCCGCCGGGCCGCAGCGCCTCGATCCAACCGGGGATCAGGCTGCGATCGAGAAAATAGCTGGCGACAATCACATCGTAGCTGGCCGGTGCTAGCGCCTCGCTCTCAATATCCCGCACTTGAGCACTGAGCGACAGGCCTTCGGCGTCAGCCGCGGTATTCAGCTGTTTGATCGCCACCGGGGAGAGGTCCCAGGCAGTGACCCGCAGTCCCGCCCGAGCCAGCGCCAAGGCGTTACCTCCCAGCCCGCAGGCCAACTCCAGGGCATCCCCTGTCGCAGGCAGCAGGTGGAGGTTTTCACTCAGCACCTCGGCGGCGTGCACGGGTTTCTCCGGGGCGGCGTGGCGCTCGTCCCATTTCGCCCTGAGTTTCTCGAGACGCTCCTCCATCCGCCTCAGAGCCGCTCCAGCCCCCGCGCCAGATCGGCGCAGATATCATCTACACTCTCCAGCCCCACCGCGATGCGCAGAAAACCCTCACCGATGCCGGCGGCCTGGCGCTCTTCCGGGCTGAGGCGACCATGGGTGGTGGTGGCGGGATGGGTGATGGTGCTCTTCACATCGCCGAGGTTGGCAGTGATCGAGAGCAGCTCGGTGGCATCGACCACGCCCCAGGCGGCCTGCTGCCCCCCCTTCACATCAAACGCAACAATGCCGCCGGCGGCGCTCTGCTGGCGTGAGGCCAGTGCATGCTGCGGATGCGAAGCCAACCCCGGATAGTAGACCCGCGCCACCTGCGGCTGGGCCTCGAGCCACTCGGCCAGCGCCAAGGCATTGCGCGAGTGAGCCTGCATGCGCAGGTCCAGGGTCTCTAGCCCCTTGAGGAAGACCCAGGCGTTGAACGGGCTCATGGTCGGGCCGGCGGTACGCAACACACCGTAGACCTCTTCGCCCACAGTGTTGGCGTCACCCACCACCGCGCCACCGATGCAGCGCCCCTGACCATCCAGGAACTTGGTCGCCGAATGGACGACAACATCCGCCCCCAGCTCCAGCGGACGCTGCAGCGCCGGGGTGCAGAAGCAATTGTCCACCACCAGCAGGGCGTCATGGGCATGTGCCAGATCGGCCAGCAGGCGGATATCCGCCACCTCGGTGAGCGGATTGGAGGGGGTCTCGATAAACAGCATGCGGGTCTCGGGGCGGATCGCCGCCTCCCAGGCGGGCATATCGACCAGATCCACATAACTGACCTCAATGCCAAAGCGGGTCAGATACTTATTGAAGAGGATGGTGGTTGAACCAAAGATGCTGCGCGAGGAGACGATATGATCCCCCGCCTGCAGCTGCCCCATGCAGGTCGCCAGGATTGCCGACATGCCGGAGGCGGTGGCGACACAGGATTCGCCCCCCTCGAGATCGGCCAGACGCTGCTCGAAGATGCGCACGGTGGGGTTGGTAAAGCGGGCGTAGATATTGCCAGCCTGGTCGCCGCTGAAGCGAGCCGCCGCCTCCCGGGCGCTGTCAAAGACAAAACTGGAGGTGGTGAAGATCGGCTCGCCGTGCTCCCCCTCCATGGTACGCTGATGGCCGGTACGGATCGCGCGGGTGGCAAATGCCCAGTCGTCTGAATCTCTCTCGCTCATGGCTCTCGCTTGCCGAAATCTGTTGCTGACTGGCAAGGGGAATCGAATAGGTTCCGCTGCCTGAAACGGGGAAGCATAACACCAATTTAGTCTCGTACCGCAGTCCTGGTGGAGATGACCTCACTGGACAAAGTAATCGGCCAGATACTGACCGAATGGGGCTTGCGGCTGGGCTTCGATCTCCCGCTGACGCTGCCAGGAGGTGGCTGCCGCTTGCCGGAACAGTGCCTCCCGCTCAGCAGAGAGGCGCTGCTGTCTGAAATAGTCGTTGTGCTGCTGCGACATGCGCTGAGCAAAGCCAAAGAAGGGTTCACCCTGCTGGCGCATCTGCGCCAGCATCTGCGCAGAAGGGGTCAGGTCGGGGTCGATGATCCGCTCGCGCAGACTTGACAGAGCCTGCTGATAGGGCTGATCAGCGCTGTCGGCATCGAGCAGCTCACAGATCGGCAACATCGCATCGAAGATCTCCAGTGCCCAGTCGCGCAGGCGGATCTCCCGCCCGTTACGCTGCAGAAACAGCCGTGGATCGCGCCCGCGATGCGCGGCAGCACCCTCGTTGCGGTCGATCTCTTTCTGCTCGAAGACGTTGATCGCAGGGCTCTCCAGCAGCAGACAGAGCAGCAAGAAGGCCTCAAGAAAACGAATCTGCGGCTGGTCTATCCCCAATGGGTCGAAGGCATTCACATCCAATGAACGCAACTCGATATAGCGCACCCCACGCCGCCGCAGGGCGAGGATCGGCTTCTCCATACCATCGGGGATCTGCTTCGGCCGCACCGTGCTGTAGTATTCGTTCTCGATCTGCAGGATGTTGGCGTTGAGCTGCTCATAGCGCCCATCCACCTCCACCCCGATCGTCTGATAGATCGGGCAGGGGGTCTCGACGGCACGCCCCAGGGTCTCCAGATAGGCATCGAGACAGTCGTAACAGACCTTCACACCGGTGCCCTGCTCCTTGCTGTTCTGATAACCGATATCCCCCATCCGCAGGGAGGTGGCGTAGGGCTGGTAGTAAGTATATTCATCGAATGACTTGAGGCTGCTGGGGCGCCCGCCGAGGAACGACTTGCAGATCGCCGGCGAGGCACCAAACAGGTAGGGCACCAACCAGCCAAAACGCTGCAGGTTGCGGATCAGGCCAAAGTAGGCTTCGGAGATGAAACCTTGCAGATCCCCCTTACCGCCCTCCAACGCCTGATAACCGGGCCAGAACGCCTCCGGCAGCGAGTAGTTGAAGTGGACCCCGGCGATCACCTGCATCACGCGGCCATAGCGGTGTCCCAGGCCACGCCGGTAGACCGTCTTCATCAGCCCCGCATTGGAGCTGCCGTAACGGGCGATGGGGATAGTGCAGCCGCCCTCCACCACGCAGGGCATGCTAGTCGCCCAGAGGATCTCATCCCCCTCCAGCCGGTCGTAGACAAACTTCTGCGCATCCCGCAGGAACTCGAGCACCGCATCGCGCTGCTGCAGTGGTGGAGTGATGAACTCAGTCAGCGCTTCGGAATAGTCGGTGGTGATGTAGGGGTGGGTCAACGGTGCGCCCAGCGCCTCCGGATGGGCACTCTGGGCGATACCGCCTGCGGGCGTGACCCGCAGGCTCTCCTTCTCCAGGCCGATCAAGCCCTGACCCAGCAGGATGCCAAGCTGGTTCTGCTCGATCTTTTTCAGTCGCTCTTCGAGGCGGGATAACAAAATAGCGGCTGCCCTTGGATGCCTCTGAATGAATCTGGACGATGTGCGCGTCCAGATTCATTCAGACACGCCCTTGAAAAAGGGGGCGATTATAGCCCGCACCGTGACCAGCAACACTGATATTTTACGGGGTTAATGAGACGCCGCATCAGCGCATCACTGCACGGGGAGGCTGATAGAGAATGGAATCGGCCAGAATCCTAGCCGCTTCGTTGACCTGGATCTGGTTGGTCGCTTTCACCTCCGGATCCTCGTCATCCTGGAGTAGTTCTTCGTCATCGGCCTTGCGGTCGGTCTCGATCTGCTTCAGACCAAGCGAGAGACGGAAGCGGTTTTTGTAATCCATGCGCGCCTTCTCACGCTGATCCCATTCTCTGCGGCGCTGCACCTCCAGCAGCGTCACCTCGGTGCGCTTATCGGCCTTCTTAAAGCGCTTCTCCTGCTCGACCAGCATCACGAAGCCCGGGTCTGAACCAACACGCTGCTGGTGGCGATTCAACAGGTGGGAGACGGCGTTAACCCCTTTGGAGGCGTATTGCGCAGCCTTGATGCTGGCCCAGGGCAGGGCGTTGTCGAGGGAACGCTCACCATGCTCCGAGGAGTATTGCGCGGTGGGATAGAGTATGTCTGGCACCACCCCCCGGTGTTGGGTGCTGCTGCCGTTGATGCGGAAGAACTGCGCCATGGTGAGCCGCAACCGGCCCAGATCGGTGTCGTCGCCGGGCACAAACCGGGTCAGTTCCACCAGCGTCTGCACCGTGCCTTTGCCAAAGGTCGGTTCACCGACCACGATGCCGCGTTGATAATCCTGGATGGCACCGGCGAATATCTCCGAGGCGGAGGCGCTGTTGCGATCCACCAGCACCGCCAGCGGCCCCCGGTAGGCGATGTCGCTATCGGGGTCGCGCTCCACCTCCACCTTGCCGAAGGCATCTCTGATCTGCACCACCGGCCCGGTGTCGATAAAGACGCCAGTCAACTCGGTAGCCTCGCTCAGGGAACCACCACCGTTCTGTCGCAGATCAATCACTACCCCATCGACCTGCTGCTGCTTCAGCTCGGCCAGCAGCCGGCGCACATCCCGGGTGGTGCTTCTGAAATCTTTTTCACCGCGGCTCTCGGCGGCGAAGTCACGGTAGAAGGTGGGGATCTCGATAACGCCGATACGCAGATCCTTCATGCCATCGAGCTTCTCGATGATGGAACTCTTGGCGGCCTGATCCTCCAACTTTATCTTGTTGCGCACCAGAGTAACCAGTTTCGATTTGCCGTCCGAGCTTTCGCCCTTCGGCAGGATGCGCAGGCGCACCACCGAGCCTTTCGGACCCCGGATCTGCTCGACCACATCCTGCAGGCGCCAGCCGACGATATCCTGCAACTCACCATCCACACCCTGCCCCACGCCGAGGATGCGATCCCCCGCTTTCAGCTGGCCGCTCAGTTTGGCAGGTCCGCCGAGCACGGTCTTCTGGATCACGGTGTACTCGTTGTCGGAGCGCAGCACCGCGCCTATGCCCTCTAGGGAGAGGCGCATGCTGATGTCGAAGTTCTCCGAGGTGCTGGGCGACATATAGCTGGTGTGGGGTTCGATGCTCAGGGTATAGGAGTTGATGAAGGTCTGAAACACATCATCTGCATCAAACTGGCTGATGCGCCGCTCCAGCCCCTGATAACGCTCACGCAGGGTCTGTTTGATCTTCTCCTCAGGCTTGCCGGTCATGCGCAGATTGAGCACATCGTTCTTCACCCGCTGGCGCCAGATCTCGCGCCATTCGGTACGGGTCTGGGCCCAAGAGGCCTCGGATCGGTCAAACCGATACTCCTCATCGCGTTCGAAATCGAAGCCCTTGTCGAGCAGATCGATAGCGTAAGCCACCGCATCGCTAACGCGTTTGCGGTAGCTGCGAAAGATCAAAAAGGCCGGCTCCAAGCGAGCGTTGAGCAGATAGTTGTCGAGTTTCTTCTCGTAGGTGGAGAAGTGATTGATATCCGAGGCGAGGAGAAAGGAGCGATTGGGGTCGAGAGAATCGAGATAACGATCAAGGATCTTGCTCGACATCTCGTCATTCAGCGGGGCCTTCTTGTAGTGGTATTTGTCGATCACCTTGAGGATCACCACCGTCGCCTGCTGGTGGTTACGCGAGGGTATCAACTCAGAGAGTGGAACCGTCCGCTTCTCAGCCAGGCTCTGGCCGCTGACCAGTACAAGTCCGATAACAAGCAGCAGGAAAATTTTAATTGATTTCATCCGATAACACACACGCGCTGTAGTTAGTGGTTCTAGAAAGATAATGAGGGGTTTGACCCTCTTTCTGCCTCTCGCGTTCCACCCTCTTTATTAACCCGGACAAATCCGGGAAGCAAGGGCAGATCCGATGATGCCAATTCGCTGCGGCAAACTGCACTCCGGCTCACAGTTTTTCATGCAAACCCTCGATTATCTCCAGATAGTCCGGCTCCTCCGGATGCATAATTCCGTGCCGGATCAGGAAGTCGATAATCACCAGATTGCAGTTGAGCTTGAACTCGTCGGTCTCCCGCACCAGCCCGATCACCTCCTCCACCGGCATCAAGTAGAAGGCCGCCACCTCGCCATCGCTGTTCTCCGGCACAAAATCGGTGGGCAGCTCCAGATCGTAACAGTAGATGGTATCAGGCTTGAGTCCGGTCTCGGTCTCCCGACAGTAGCTTAGGGCGCTGACTGGCACCGCCCGGCTGGCAAGCTGCGGCGGAATCGATGCCTCCTCGGCACACTCTTTCTGCAGGTTCTCCTGTAGACTCAGCTGATGCGGCAGACCACCCGCCACCATGTTGTCGAGCTTGTCGGGAAACACCCGCCGATCGGCGGCACGGCGCGCGATCCACATCTTAAGCCCTTCGCTGTCACGAACATAACCGTTGAGGTGCTGGCCGTAGGCGCGCAGGCCAAAATAGGGGGCCGAGGTACGATCGATGGTGGCAAAGGCGTGCTGCCGCTCAGCTGCGGTCACCGGGTAGCGTTCACCGTGCTGATGGGTGATCACACCCTGTTCGACCAGTGCATCCACCACCTCGTCCAACTGCGCGGTGCGGTAGTCGAAGTCGTCCTGCTCGTCGATCAGCTCGACCTGCTCCCGCCTGATGCGAAACCGCTCTGGCCACTGACCAAGCGCCTCGACCAACGGTTGCTTTAGACGTCCGACCCGCTCTCCGGCGATACAAAAAGGGGTGAAGTTGGCTGGATTCCAGGTGTTGCAATTATAGATGTGCCGCAGATAGCCCATTGCGGACTGGCTCATTCCTGATTCTCCTCAGTGTTGCGCCTGTTGCGCTCCTCCGCTTTCACCCGTTCCCAGAGCGGATCCAGGGTGTCGATACCGGTGGCATGGATATCACCACCCTGTTGCCGAAGCAGACGCTCCATGTGGGCAAAACGGCGTTCAAATTTGTGGTTGGCGCTGCGCAGGGCACTCTCGGCATCCACCCCGGCATGGCGGGCAAGATTAACACAGCTGAACAGTAGGTCACCGATCTCCTCCTCCCGCTGCTGCGCTTGATCAGCCGCAATCACCGCCTCCACCTCGCCCAGTTCCTCCCGCAGTTTGTCGGCAACAGCCTCGATCTCCGGCCAGTCAAAGCCGATCTTGGCCGTCCGCTTCTGCAGCTTCTCCGCGCGCATCAGGGCCGGCAGCGCCTGGGCTACCCCATCCAGCACCCGGTGCCCCGCATCACCCGCCTTGGCGCGACGTTCCTGCAGTTTCTGCTGCTCCCAGGCGTGACGCAGTTCTGCTTCATTGGCCGGGGTCTGATCGGCAAATACGTGGGGGTGCCGACGCACCATCTTCTCCACGATTCCTGCCACCACCGCCTCGAAATCGAACTGCCCCGCCTCCTCCGCCATCCTGGCGTGGAACACCACCTGAAACAGCAGATCCCCCAGCTCCTCCCGGAGATCCTCGAGATCGTCGCGCTGAATCGCATCGGCCACCTCGTAGGCCTCTTCGATGGTGTAGGGCGCAATGGTTGCGAAGCTCTGCTTTCGATCCCAGGGACAGCCAGTCTCCGGATCCCGCAGTCTGGCCATAAGTTCGAGCAGACGTTGCATCGATTCAGACACGGCGAACCTCTCTAGTGCGCGGAACCATAAAAGGGGAAATCTGCTCAGAAATCTTTGAATTGGGTCAATAGATTGATTATCAAGGAGATGCGTGGATCTTGTTGTGCAAATAATCTTCCCACATCAAGCTGATTTCCACTTGTCCGCTAGTGTGATGCGGCTCACAATACGCGCCCCTTCAAATCTTTATACCAACACATTTAGGAACAGGGAAGATGACCGCTTCAACAGCAATTTTACTGCAGCAACAGGAGCATAAGCTCATCCACCCATGCGAGATGTCCCCCATCGAACAGGTCGCCCACTATGAACAGGCAATAACCCGGCTCACTCCAGCCAACTCCGAACTGGAACGCAATCTGATCAGCACCTACCGCAGCCTGCTGCTGCAGTGTCGGGAGCAGTTCGCCAGCGACTACTGAGCAGCTTCCCAACCCCCGGAGTTCCCCCTTTTTCTACAAGGGCGTTGGCATATCTCCATTGATAATCCTCGTTGTCTACAGCCATCATGAAAGCTATCTTCTGCGCACCCAAACAACGGAGGCTTTATGTACGAATTTCACACAGAACTTGATCTGCCCTTCGATGAGGCAGTGGAACGGGTCAAGGCAACCCTGATGGAGGAGCACCTCGGCATCGTCAGCGAGGTAGATGTGCAGGCGATCCTCAAGGCAAAGATCGACAAGGCGATCCCCAACTATCGTATCTTTGGTGCCTGCAATCCTAAACTGGCCGACCGGATCATCTCAGAAGAACCCAATGCCGGCACCCTGCTGCCCTGCAACTTCATCATGCGCGAGAGCGAAACCGGCCAGGTGGTGGTCAGCTTCATGGACCCGGTGGCGGTATTGGGACTTGCTGAATCCGATGCGGCCAAGAGCGTGGCCGAAGAAGCAAAAGCGAAGCTGGAACGGGTAGTGGCTAAGCTGAAGGGCTAATCCTGCCAATCCAAATCTAAACGACCGCCGCTGGTTGAAGCGCCAGCGGCGGTCGCAACTGAATCAGACCGCCTCCAGCTTGCGCAGCTGTTCTGGCAGCAGTTTCAGATCCACCAACCCGGTCAGCAGGGCGGTTAAAAAGCTCGCCTCCTCTTCGTAGACCAGCTTGTAATACTGCACCTTCATGGTGAGCGCGCTGCCCAGGATGATCGAGGCCAGCGCCAGCATTGAGCCCAGCGCCAGGGTCGATATCCCGGTGACACCTTGGCCGATGGTACAGCCCACCGCCAGCACGCCGCCCACACCCATCAGCACCGCACCAATCGCGTGATTGAAAAAGTCGCGCCAATCGTGGAACCACTCAATACGGAAGCTGCGGCTAACCAGCGCATAGCTCAGGCTGCCAAGGATCACCCCAACCAGCGCAGCGACGCCAAAGGTGATCAGCAGACTGTTGTTCGGATCGGTCAGATAGGCCAGGGTCTCACCCATCGGATTGATAAAGGTAAAGGCCTGCACGCCGATCCCCACCGGCCGTTCGTCCCCTTCCAGCCACTCGGTAGCTTCGACCCAGGTGCCCTCATCGCCGAACACCATGCCGCCGGTCACATACCAAGCCGCCAGCACACACAGACCCACCAGCACGCCACTGACGACGTGTTCGAGATGGCCGCGGAACTGGGCGGAGCGGAAGATCTGGAACGCCAACAGCACCGCCAGCAGCCCGCCGATCAGCAGCCGCAGACTGGCCGCATCACCGCCCACCAGCAGCGCCGCCAGACTGCCCAGATCCTGATTCGACGGCAACGCGATGGCCAGCGGATCGGTCCAAGGGTAGAACAGAACTGAGTAAAGGGTGTTATCAGTCTCCGCATGGAGAGTATGAGTCATGAAGTAGGCCATGGTGCCAGCAATCAGCAGCACAAAAACCGATTTGATATTGCCACCACCGATGCGGATCAGGTTTTTGTTACCACAACCACTCGCCAGGGTCATACCGATCCCAAACATCAGGCCACCCACCAGGTACTCTGCCCAACTGAGGTTGCTGCTGCGATAGAGCGGCCGCGTCTGATCAAACCCAACCAAGCCACTGCCCTCAAGGACCATCACCCCGACTATGCCCACCAGCATGGCAAGAAACCAGGCGCGCATACGATTGGTATCGCCCATGTTGACCCAGTCGGAGACTGCGCCCATGGTGCAGAAGTTGGTCTTCGATGCGACCACCCCCAGCACAAAGGCGATCCCGCCCCCCATCAAAATCACCTGTGTTGTGACATTCATCGAATCCTCCTCAGCCTTCAAAAATGGGGCGTCGCGGCACCCCTCATCAATTTTTCATAAGCCGGAGGATTCTACATGGATGGAAAAGAATGGAATAGGGACAGGAATTCCTTACCGAAGCAGTTACCGGCGTGGCCCAGATCTGAATTCAAACCATGGCGAACTACACCCAGCAACACGAGCGTCGAAATTTCTTACACTCCATTCTGCAGCACACAGAAGAAACCTAAGCCATTGATGGGACAAGCATTCTCAACAAACCACGAAAGATTCCAGGCATTTTCTGTTGAATTTGTGGCCAATACTAGAGAAGCCCCAACAGCCGTAGCGTCGAGATTTTTTACACATCGATCATTCGCCGCCATCCAGCCAATACGCTCATCTGAAAAACGACATAACATAGTGTCGCGTCACAGTTTGGTTGCTCACTTGAGCTTTCTTTTAACGAAAAGACCGGAAACGTGACCCAATTCCTTTAATTTCGACGGAATTTATGTCGCATGAATGTCGTTCCTGCCTTTGGCATGGCATTTGCGCGCCTTAGATCCTAAGCCCTTAGAACAACCAAGTGCACAAACGCAACATTCAACTCTTCAGGGTTCAAAATCACTTGCAGGAACAAGGCGATGAATAAAGCGGGCAACCAGTCGATTTGGGCAAAATCAGCACTCATAATGTTGATAGTGACCGCAGCGTCTTACACACCATTTGCCAACGCAACAACCATAGAATTGATTCGAGACGTTATCGACATCGAGACAAAAGCATGGTTTGAAGAAAGAGGCACATCCACTCTACTTGCTGAGGCGACATCTACATACCACGGCCCAGCATTTGGTCCAGCACTCACTCAAGATGGAAATGCCTTCCGTGCCGCGGATGCATATATCGAATACGTCCCAAGCCAATATGGAGTTTCAGAGACATGGGATCAAATGGCCTGGGGTGAACTCGTCATGTTTTTGGACCCTGCCACTCCCGACCTATTTTACTGGGAGAGCACAACCGGCGGATACAGCTCAGACACATCAGTACCCGTTGACGGGTGGAGTTCTATCGAGACGGAACTCAGCTGGCTATTTTACGTGAGCGGCGGTGACCTATCCTTGGACGTTGAAACCGATGGCGTAAGGCCCACAATCTCATGGCAAGAGATGATGTTTGGTGTGGACTTATACGATATAACGATTTATGCACCGCTATTAGTTACACCCGAGTTAATTGGTGCCCCTTGGTATGCAAATACTGCGTGGCACTTTCCTCTCCAAGACAACCATACGTATCTTCTCTCCTCGCATATGTATGTTGCAGTTCAGTTCCAGGATACTGACCCTGACCCCACTGCCTACTTCTCATTTGATAATGCACAAATAGCCTATGTACCTGAACCATCGGCGTTGTATTTGATGATTACAGGAATAGCGGGGCTTGGCTTTGCACGCACCAGAAAACACCAAATAAAGAAATAAAGCGCCTTCAATTAGAAATCGACACCCATATACAGTACCACTCTGCCCCTGGCGTCCGGGTAAATTCATCACAGTCAGCCGGTCTGTGATGACTGTGACAAATATTCTTGATGAAGAGAGGCAACTAACTGTTGATTCGATTGTTGATATCGATTGGGTTTGTGGAGTAACTGGCAATACCAATATCTGCGATGTCACGTCATATATCCCTGAAATCACGGGCATGCGCATTGCCATATCAAGATACTGAGTTAATCACTGCCAAATCTAAGGGTGGATCAGCGATATCGGGTCGGATCCGCAACTCCCGCCTCTTCAAAACCTTTCAGCCTGAGCCGGCAGGAGTCGCAGACCCCACAGGCGCGCCCCTGCGCATCGGCCTGGTAGCAGGAGACGGTGAGAGCGTAGTCGACTCCCAGCCCGATCCCCTGGCGAATAATCTCACCTTTGCTGAGGTCGATCAGCGGAGTGTGGATATGAATTCGCCGTCCCTCCACCCCCGCCTTGGTGGCCAGGTTGGCGAGCTGCTCGAAGGCGGCGATGAACTCAGGTCGACAGTCTGGGTAGCCAGAGTAGTCCACCGCGTTGACGCCGATGAAGATATCCTGGGCCTCGAGCACCTCCGCCCAGCCCAGCGCAAGAGAGAGGAATACGGTGTTGCGCGCCGGTACGTAGGTGGGGGGGATGCCTTCGCTGGGCGTCTCGGGCACCGCGATCTGCTCGCCGGTGAGCGCCGAACCACCGATATCGTCGAGACCAATATTGATCAGTTTGTGATCGACCGCCCCCAACGCCTGTGCCACTTGCCGTGCGGCATCGAGTTCCGCCGCATGACGCTGACCATAGAGCATGCTCAGGGCGTGGCACTCAAACCCCTGCTGGCGCGCCATCGCCAGCACGGTGGCGGAATCGAGTCCGCCGGAGAGCAGCACCACCGCACGTTTGGCTAGGCTCATCGCCCCGCCTCCTCGCCCCATAGCTGCTTATGCAGCTGCAGCTGGAAGCGCACATCGAGCCGATCCGCCAGGATCCACTCCGCCAGCTGGGCGGGATCCTGGCGTCCGAAGGCGGGTGAAAACAGCAGCTCACAGCGGCCGATCAGGCCATATCGTTCGAGCATCGAACGGCTCCAGTCGTAGTCTGCCCGATCGCAAATGACGAACTTGAGCTGATCGTTCGCGGTAAGCTGGTCGAGATTGGCATAGCGGTTACGCGTCTCCTCGCCGGAGCCGGGGGTCTTCAGATCCACCACCCGCGAGACCCGCGGGTCAACCGCTGAGATATCGAGCGCGCCGCTGGTCTCGAGCGAGACCTCGCAGCCCTGCTCCAGCAGACTATCGAGCAACTCGATGCAGGCAGTTTGCGCCAGCGGTTCACCACCGGTGACACAGATCCGCCGGGCAGCGGATCGCTCGACCTGATCCAGCACCGCCGCCAGCTCCATCCACTCACCACCGCTGAAGGCGTATTCAGTGTCGCAATAGCTACAACGTAGCGGGCAGCCGGTGAGACGAATAAAGAGTGTCGACAGACCAGCCGTGCGACTCTCCCCCTGCAGCGAATAGAAGATCTCGCTGATGCGCAGACGGGCCATTAGACCGGCCCGCAGCACAGTTCAGTGGCGCCACTCAATGCCCTTCACGCTCCATACGTTCCAGACGCTTGGCCGCCAGGCGCGCCTCGGTAGAGCCGGAAAATTCGCTCTGCAGACGATTGAAGAGACGTCTCGCCTCATCCCACTGGTGCTTCTCATAGTAGATATAGCCGCTCTTCAACAGCGCACCTGGAAGCTTGCTGCTGCTGGGATAGCGCTCCAGCACCAGGCTGAACTCTTTCAATGCGGCATCAAAGTCGCGGCTGACATAGCTCGCCTCGCCCAGCCAATACTGGGCATTATCCCCATAGCTGCCGCCGGGAAACTGCTGCAGGAAGTCGCGGAAGGCTTTGATGGAATCGGGATAGCGTCCCTGCTTCAGCAGGTTGAAGGCGCGCTGATAGGCGGCCGCCTCCAGTTTTGGATCGGGTGGTGTCCGCGCCCCCACCTCTCCACTCTGAGCGGCATCAGCCGAAGTCGCTGCAACCTCGGAGCTCGCAGCCGGCATCACCGTCTGCGGTAGAGGCTGACTGGCTGGCGGCGCCGGCAGTGTCTGCATCCGGGAGAGACGCTGGTCGATATCAAGATAGAGATCCCGCTGGCGTTTATTGAGCGCATCCATGGCGTGTTTCTGTAGCTCCATCTCGCCACGCATCTGCTGGATTTCCTGCTGCAGCTGCTGCAGTTGCATGATGATGTCTGCCAGACTCTGATTCTTCAGGATCCGTTCCAGCCGGCCCAATCGCTGCTCCAGCGTCAGTGGAGCAGGCTGGGCCTGCACCGCCCGGGGCTGACCAGTTTCAGCCGCCACAGCCGGCAGCGAGAGGAGCAGTCCGGCCAATATCCCTAGTCGAAAATTCTTCATCTTCTCTATCCGCATCAGTAGACCAGCTCAACCCGGCGGTTGAGCGCCCAGGCCTCTTCATTGTTAGCGAAGCTGGCTGGGCGCTCCTCACCGTAGCTGATGACGATCAACTGGTTGGTGTCCACCCCTTCCGCCATCAGCAGCTGACGCACCGCATTGGCGCGGTGCTCGCCCAGGCCCAGATTGTATTCGCGGGTGCCGCGCTCGTCGGCGTGCCCCTCCAGTCGCAGGCTCACCTGAGGATGGCTGGCGAGGTAATCGGCATGGGCGCTGAGCACATCACGAAACTCGCTGCGCACCTGGCTCTGATCGAAATCGAAATAGATCACCCGGGTGCTCAACAGACTCTGGGGATTGTCGAGCGGATCACCACTCCAGGCCATGCCTTGTGAGGCGGCGGCGGTGGATGCACCGCCGTAACTGGCGCCCCCCGCCCCGGTGGACTGCTCGCTGACTTCGGCACCAGCACTGGCCGACTCATCTTTCTCCGGTGTGGATGAGCATCCCGCCACCAACACCAGGGCCAGAACAGAGAACGCCCACTTGATCAAATCACTCCGCATCTTTATCTCCTCCACCAATCAGTTCAGCTCGTCCACATCGGTGCGAGCCTCTGCAAACGCCAAGATCGAACTCAAAACGCGACTCGCATCATCCGCTCAGGCTGTCATTTTATAAACGGGGACCAGACCGGCTCACGCAGATCTCCCCCCTCCAACGCCAACCGCTGATGCACCCGACCATCCACCGAGACCGCAGAGAGCACGCCTTGCCGCCCCTGTTTGGAGGCGTAAATTATCATGCTGCCGTTCGGCGCGAAACTCGGCGACTCGTCCAGCGAGCCGCGGCTCAACACCTGCATCACACCAGAGTCGAGCTGCAAGGTAGCGATACGATACTGACCGTTCTCCCGCGTCACCATGGCCAGCGACTTACCATCCGGCGCATAGGAGGCGCGGGCATTGTAACTGTTCTGAAAGGTCACCCGCTCCGCTTTGCCGCCGTAAGAGGGGGTCTTGTAGATCTGCGGTTTGCCGCCCCGGTCTGAAGTAAAGACGATGCTGCGGCCATCCGGCGACCAGGCCGGCTCGGTGTCGATGGCGTAGTGGCGGGTGATCTGGCGCAGCTTACGGGTAGTGAAGTCGAACACATAGATGTCGGGATTGCCGCCCTTCGACAGGGTCATCGCCAGTTTACGGCCATCTGGCGACCAGGCCGGCGCACTGTTGATCCCCTTGAACTCGGTGATCTTACGCCGATGGCCGGTGTAGACCTCCTGCATGTAGATCGCCGAGCGACCGTTCTCAAACGAGACATAGGCGATCTTGCGACCGTCCGGCGACCAGGCCGGCGACATCAGCGGCTCGCTGGAACTCACGATGGTCTCTGGATTGAATCCATCTGCATCCGCCACCCGCAGCGCCACCTGCTCCTGACCATCGGCGCCTTGTTGCGAGGTAATGTAGGCGATGCGGGTGGCAAAGGCCCCCTTCATCCCAAGCAGCGCCTCATAGATCAGATCCGCCACATGGTGGGCGGTGCTGCGCAGATTGGGAGCGGTAGTGGGGATACTGTAGCCGGTCAGCTGCTCGCCACGGAATACGTCGAACAGCTGGAAGCGGACGATGTAGCCACCCGGACCGTTGGGCTGGATCTGTCCCACCACCAGATTCTCCACGCCGAGGATACGCCAATCCTTGAACTCGACCTCATCGCCACTGCTTGGCAGCGCCAGCAGATCCTCCCGCGGCAGTACCTTGAAACGGCCACTGCGATGCAGATCGGCGCTGATCACTGCGGAGATATCCTCATCGAGTGGCGTGCCGCCGCCGATCAGCCCGAACGGCACCACTGCGACCGGCAGCGCGCCCTCCACCCCCTCAGTGATCTCGATCGTCAGCTCCGCCTGGGCGGACCATGGCAAGCTAATCAATAAGGCAAATACCAGAAAAAAGTGCTTCATCATCTGTGTCTAAAGTTTCGTTTATCTTGGTTGATTTTACGCCTGAAGCCTTCAGCCCTCGGGCTCGAACTCCAAACGCAGATCCCGGAATGACTCAAACAGGCCGCCGCTGGGTACCGGCAGCGGACTCGCCTTGTAGACCGCCGACTCCACCGAGCGATCAAAAGCGCCGTTGCCGCTCGAACGAAGCACCCGAACGCTGCCTGGCATCACTTCACCGCCGGGCAGCAGCCGCACCCGCACCACGCAGGCGAGCCCTTCACCAGCGTTGGGTGGCCGCAACCAGCTGCGCTCGATCTGCTGGCGGATGGCGATCGTATAGCGATCGAGTTGGCGCAAGTTCTGCTCCGCCGCCAGTTGCGCCTGCAACTCCTGTTCCCTGGCCACCTGAGCCGCCGCCTCTGCCTTGCGCTTTGCTTCGGCCTTGCGTTTCGCCTCTGCCGCCGCCTTGCGTTTCACTTCAGCTTTACGCTTTGCCTCGGCCTCGGCCTTTTGTTTCGCCTCGGCTTTGCGCTTTGCCTCTGCCTGCGCCTTTTGTCTCGCCTCGGCTTTGCGCTTTGCCTCCGCTTCGGCCTTGCGTTTCGCCTCAGCTTTACGTTTTGCCGCCACCTTGCGTTTCGCTTCGGCCTTGCGCTTTTTCTCGGCGGCTTTTCGCTTCTGCTCCTGCGCCAGGCGTTTTTTGCGCTCCGCCGCCTGCTCTGCCTGGCGCTGTTTCTGCTTCGCTGCCGCTAGTTTGGCGGGGTCCTCCACCGCCTTCGCCTGCACCACCGGGGCGCTGGTCTGGGGCCGTTGCGGCTTGTCGTTCCACTCCATACCAAACAGCAGAAAGAAACCGAGCGCCAAGTGCAGCAGCAGCGCCAACAGCACCGCCACAGGGTTGCGCTTAACCACCGAGAACATTCTTTAATGCTCCGGCGGTTCTGTAATCAGACCAATCCCGGGGGCGCCCCCGGCTTGGGCTAGCACCATCACCTCGACCACTCGCCCATAGGCGACGCCGGCATCGCCACGCACCAGGATCGGGGTCTTCGGCTTGTGTTTCAACACCGCCCGGATGCGCGCCTTGAGGGCCTCAGGAGCGACCGGCTTGCCCTGCTCACCACCGATATCGATGAAGATATCGCCATTGCGATCGACACTGATAATCACCGGCTCATTCGCTTCTTGCGATATCGGCTCCGCATCCGCCTGGGGCAGCTCCACATGCACCCCCTGGGTCAAAAGCGGCGCGGTCACCATGAAGATCACCAGCAACACCAGCATCACGTCGATGTAGGGCACCACATTGATCTCCGACATCGGGCGGCGGCGATTGCGCTGGCGGCTCATATCTCAGCCCCTAACTCAACCGTGGATCTGCCGATGCAGAATGGTGGAGAACTCTTCGAGAAAGTCGTCGTAACGGTTATTGAGCCGCTCTACCTCGTTGGAGTAGCGATTGTAGGCAACCACCGCCGGAATCGCCGCAAACAGGCCGATGGCAGTCGCGATCAACGCCTCGGAGATGCCGGGCGCGACCAGCGCCAAGGTCGCCTGCTTGACGTTACCGAGGGCGTGAAAGCTGGTCATAATGCCCCAGACGGTACCGAACAGCCCCACGTAGGGGCTGGTCGACCCCACTGTGGCCAGACTCGGCAGATGCCGTTCCAGATTGTCCAGCTCGCGGCTCAGGGCGACCCGCATCGAGCGCTGCGCCCCCTGCAACACGGCCATCGGTTCGATCTGGCCGCGCCCCTTAAGACGGGCAAACTCACGAAAACCGGCGCGGAAGATCACCGCCATACCGGTAAGATCGCCCTGCTCGCGCTTGATATCCCGATAGAGATCATTGAGATCACCACCGGACCAGAAGCGCTTTTCAAACTCATCAGCGGCGCGGCGCGCTCGGCGCAGCACCCGCATCCGATCAAAGATCATGGTCCAGGAGCCGAGCGAGGTCAGCACCAACAGGCCAATGACAAACTGTACCACCGGACTGGCATTCAGAATCAGCTGGGCAAATGAGAGGTCAGTCGACATGCCTTATCCTTTCTAATAATGCTTCGGGCAGAGGCGCGGGACGCATCCGCTGGGCATCGACACAAGCCACTTTGACCTTGCCGCTGCACAATAACTGATCATCCGCATCACGCCGGATCGTCTGCTGAAAGCTTAAACTCGCCCGGCGCAACTCGATGATGCGGGTGTCAATCTGCAACAGATCGTTGAATCGGGCGGGACGGTGGTACTCCGCGCTCAGACTGTGCACAGCGAAGATCACGCCCCCATCGTTGCGCAGCCGGTCCTGTTCGAAGCCAAGGCCGCGCAGCCATTCGGTGCGCGCCCGCTCCATGAAACTCAGATAGTTGGCGTGGTAGACCACACCCCCTGAATCGGTATCTTCGTAGTAGACCCTGACGGGCCAGACAAATGTGTCCAATGTTGCTCTGCTTCCCGAACCGCGCGGCTGCGTGCCCCGTACTATTGATTCTGCCCTTGGCAATGAGTTCCCCCGCGAGGCCCAGCCTCTTCAGGATTTGTCGAACAGATCCCGCCCAACCGGTTTTGCCTCCGCCTGCGGCGCCAGGCCAAAGTGCAGATAGGCTGCCTGGGTCGCCACCCGCCCACGCGGAGTACGCATCATGAAGCCCTGCTGGATCAGGAAGGGCTCGAGCACATCCTCGATGGTGCCACGCTCCTCGCCGATCGCCGCTGCCAGATTATCGACCCCCACCGGGCCGCCGTCGAACTTTTCGATCACCGCCAGCAACAGCCGCCGGTCCATCGCGTCGAAACCGTTGCCGTCCACCTTCAGCATCCTCAGCGCGCGGTCCGCCAACTCCGCACCGACCCGCCCATCACCCTTCACCTGGGCGTAGTCGCGGACCCGCCGCAGCAGCCGGTTGGCGATGCGCGGGGTGCCACGAGAACGGCGTGCGATCTCCATCGCACCAGCGGCATCACTGCCGATATTCAGAATCCCGGCGGAGCGTGCGACGATATGCGCCAGATCCGTCGCAGAGTAGAACTCCAGCCGCTGCACGATGCCAAACCGGTCGCGCAGCGGCGAGGTCAGCAGACCAGCGCGGGTGGTGGCCCCGACTAGGGTGAAGGGCGGCAGGTCGAGCTTGATGGAGCGCGCCGCCGGCCCCTCGCCGATCATGATGTCGAGCTGGAAATCCTCCAGCGCCGGGTAGAGCACCTCCTCCACCACCGGGCTGAGACGGTGGATCTCATCCACGAACAGCACATCGTGGGGCTCCAGGTTGGTCAGCAGCGCCGCCAGATCACCTGGTTTCTCCAGCACAGGGCCGGAGGTCTGGCGCAGGTTGACCCCCATCTCGTTGGCGATAATGTGCGCCAGGGTGGTCTTGCCCAGCCCCGGCGGGCCGAAGATCAGCACATGGTCGAGTGCCTCCTCGCGTCGGCGGGCCGCTTCGATGAAGATCTCCATCTGCTCACACACCGCCGGCTGACCGACATAATCACCGAGGCGTTTTGGCCGGATGGCGCGATCGATGACCGCGTCATCGCCGCTCTCCGCACCCTCGATCAAACTGCGATCTTCCTGCACCATCTATCCCTTGTGCGCCGTGTTCTGCAGCGCGGCCCGGATCAGCGCCTCGCTGGCCATGCCCTGCTGCGCCACCGCCTTGACCATGCGCGAGGCGTCCGGCGCTTTGTAACCGAGCGAAACCAGCGCGGCCACCGCATCGGAGACCGGCGTCTGTGGCCGGCCGCTCTCCATCACACCGGCAACCGCCGGCGCAGAGCCCCCGAGCATATCCCCCAGACGATCCCGCATCTCGACGATCAGCCGCTGGGCGGTCTTCTTGCCGATACCCGGCAGGCGCACCAGCGAGGCCACATCCTCGGCTTCGACACACTGCGCAAAGGCCTCGGCGCTCATCCCGGAAAGGATCCCCAGCGCCATCTTGGCGCCAACTCCGTTGACCTTGAGCAGGCTGCGAAACATCGCCCGTTCCGACTCGGTGGCGAAGCCGTAGAGCACGTGGGCGTCGTCACGCACTGCCAGGTGAGTGTAGAGGGTAGTCTGCTGGCCCGACTCCGGCAGCTTGAAGAAGGTCGACATGGGCGCTTCGATCTCATAGCCGACGCCGTTCACATCGAGCAGTAGATGCGGTGCCTGTTTGATGGCGATCTCGCCCCTGAGCCGGCCGATCATCGCCGCAGATTTCCGCCGATACGAGCCAGGGTGATCCCGGTATGGGCATGACTGAGCGCCACCGCCAGCGCATCGGCGGCATCGGTGACGGGTTCTTTCGGGAGGTTGAGGATCATTCGCACCATGTGCTGCACCTGGCTCTTTTCTGCACCGCCGCTACCGACCACCGCCTGTTTGATGGTGCGCGGGGTGTACTCCGCGACCTCGAGCCCCTGGCTGACCCCGGCGCAGATCGCCGCGCCGCGGGCCTGGCCCAGCTTCAGCGCCGACTGGGGATTCTTTGCCACAAACACCTGTTCGATCGCCATCACTTGCGGCCGGTAGGTCTCGATCACCTCGCTCAGACGGCTGAAGATCTCACCCAGTCGCGGCGGCAGCGCATTACCTTCCAGGCGCAAGGTTCCATGCACCACATGAGAAGAGCGCACCCCGTCGCTGTCGATTACGCCAAAGCCTGTCACCCGCGAGCCGGGATCGATACCGAGAATCCGCAGCACGATGCTTTACCACCGCTCCCAGACAGCGCGGATCAAGCCAACGCCTCCATGATCTCATCAGAAATCTCGGCGTTAGTGTAGACGTTCTGCACGTCGTCCAGATCCTCCAACATGTCGATCATGCGCAGCATCTTCTCCGCGTCCTTCCCCTCCAGCACGGTGCTGGTGGCGGCGCTGAAGGTCACCTCGGCGTTGTCCGGATCGAAACCTGCGGCGATCATCGCATCCTTGACATCGGAGAAGTCATCCGGCGAGGTCATCACGTCGATGGAGCCGTCGTCGTTGGTCACCACATCTTCGGCGCCCGCCTCCAGGGCCGCCTCCATCAGCGCATCCTCATCGGCGCCGGGAGCATAGCTGATCACCCCCTGCTTGCTGAACATGTAGGCCACCGAGCCGTCGGTTCCCAGATTGCCGCCCAGTTTGGAGAAAGCGTGGCGCACTTCCGAAGCGGTGCGGTTGCGGTTGTCGGTCATGCAATCGACGATCACCGCCGCACCGCCTGGGCCGTAACCCTCGTAGCGCAACTCATCGTAGTTCTCGCCCTCACCCGCGCCGGCACCGCGTTTCACCGCCCGGTCGATGGTGTCCTTCGGCATGTTGGCACCCAGACCCTTGTCCACGGCCAACCGCAGGCGCGGGTTGGCGCCGATGTCGCCACCGCCCATGCGCGCCGCCACGGTGATCTCACGGATCAGTTTGGTCCAGATCTTGCCGCGTTTTTTGTCATTAGCGGCTTTCTTGTGTTTGATGTTGGCCCATTTACTGTGTCCAGCCATGGATTACCTCGTTTCTGTTGGAGAGCTGATGGCAGTGGCGTCGGCAGCAGCCCGGCAGCCAGTTTTGAGAATGGCCGCTGCGCCTTGCGCAAAGCCCGCGTTACTCAGCCAGGAGAGTTCGCCTGGCCCGAAAAACTCTCGATTCTAACACTCCCCACCAGCGGCCGGAACTCTCCTGCGAGTTGAATTCCGTCGCCTCTCCGCCCATAGCCGCGATAAAGATCCCGCTTCCTCGGCCGACCCTAGTGGTGGAAACCAATAACCATACTGACTGGTGACCTTCATCCATGTCCGATGCGCTCAACAGCTGGCTCACCCGACTCGCCAACAAACCTCTGCCCGCGCTGCAACGCACCCTGACACGGGTCCGCGATCTGCTGAATCAGCCAAATGCAAGCCACAGCACCTTTGCTGCTGTGGTGCAGTACGACCCGGGCTTCAGCCTCTACCTGTTCCAGCAACTCAACCGGCAACCCAACAGACCCAGAGAACCGATCTGCAACATCCATAACGCCCTGCCGCTGATCGGCATGGGCCTGCTGGAGCGGGCTGTGATGGAGCTCACTCCGCTCGAATCACAACTCAAAGGCCCGGCAAGACGCGGATTGCTCGGCTGTTACAGCCGCGCCGCCCATGCGGCGATCTATGCCGAGAGCATCGCACAGCGCCAGGGACAGAGACACCCCAAGAATTTTGCCACCGCCGCCCTGCTCCACGAGCTCGCCGAGATGTCACTCTGGTTGGCAGCCCCGGAGCAACTCAGAGATATGGAGCGGGCAATCTCCCGCGGAGATGGCCGGGAAGATGCTGCGCTGAAGACCTTTGGTTTCACTCTGGAGGCACTTAACCTGGCCTTGGGTGGCCGCTGGGAACTGCCCGAGTTGGTGCAAGAGGCGCAGGGGCTGTTTAACAGTTTCCAGCCCAAGGCACTAAGCGTGATGCTGTGTATCGCCCTGGCCCGCAGCAGTGCAGAGAGCTGGAGCGGAGAGGAGACCCAGGAGAATATCGAGCTACTGGGGGAATTTCTGAATATCCCTGAAGCGAAGGCCCAGGCCCTGAGCCACCAGATAGCGGTCGCGGCAGCCCATGAACTCTACACGCTACCACTCCCGCTAACGGCTTTCAGTCTGGCCAGGGCCGTTGCAACTGCGGCAAGCAGACCAGCCAAAGCTCAGCACTCAACACCCAAACAGCCACCTCGGTTGAAGCAAACAGGCATTAAAGCGACCAAGCCAGCGCCAACACCCCAAGCCGTAAAGAGAGCCCCGCCGCCGGCCGCACCACGCACAACACCACCCACCCCGCCTGCCAAACCGCCCCCTACAAAGCCCGCCAAGGCACGCCCCAACCCCCTGCAGACCATCATCGCCGACAGCATGCGGGAGCTGAAACAGCGCCATGGCATGCAACGGATCATGTTCTCCATGCTCACCCCCGACCGCAAACAGCTGAAGGCACGTTTTGTGATCGAAACCGGCCAGCAGGCCTCGCTGAAGGACTTTCAGGCGCCGCTGACCCAGACCAACATCTTTACTCTGCTACTGCAGAAACCACAGCCACTCTGGCTCAGGCCCGACAACATGACCAAGTACCTGCCGCTGATCCCGGAACAAGCAATCAGTGTACTAGGTGGCAGAGAGTGCCTGATGATGTCG
Organism: endosymbiont of Ridgeia piscesae; assembly: GCF_001443665.1. NCBI lineage: Bacteria > Pseudomonadati > Pseudomonadota > Gammaproteobacteria > endosymbiont of Ridgeia piscesae. The sequence goes on from NZ_KQ557125.1 coordinate 59,674, forward strand.
ATCTTCTTCGGCGACAAACCGATCGGGGTACTCTACGCCGACAAGGGCTCAGAGAAGAGCAGCCTGAGCATGGAGCAGTTCGCCAACTTCAAGGCACTCGGTATCCGCTCGATGAAACAGTTGCGTAGGTGATGCTTTCCGCTGGTTACCTCATGAGAATCAATCGAGTCCGACCCGAATGGCACTAAGGAGCATCTGAATAAGTCAGGGCCGTACAGATTGCTGATAAAAATGCGCTGATTTGAGGCGCACATCGCACGTAATAGCCAGCTATTGCGAAGGTTTGCAACGAAAAATCAGCGTATTTTGGCAGCAAGATGTAGGTCCATGAGTTGTTCAGAGGCTCCCTAAGCTAAGGGGGGTTAGCTGCGGTGCGGGATCTCTTTCATTTCATGTCGTGGGCCGTTAGAAGCGGGAAAGGTTTGGGTCTTCGTTTGACGCACCGGGGTTCTCGCCGGTCCGGTCGTAGCGTGAGGATATGGGCGGCTTGCATTCAAGCTCTTCCTGTCATCTGACAACAGGCCTGCCTTTACGCAAACCACGCTGACACAAAGACGGAAAAGCAGACCAGAAAGAAAAGCGCTTGCTGCATCGTGGACCAATGCGGTAACTCTTCACCCTCCCTACAGGGCCGTATCATAGTGACATCGCTGTTTGTGTCGACACCAAAAACCAGACGCAGCGCAAGGATTTTCCCGGATAGCGATTGACCCAGATCATTTGCACACCCCCAGTCCCGGCTAGAATGGGCGGTTTTCACTGCCAGACTGAAGCACGTGCCGCAACAGATCGCCTACCAGATCAACAACAGACTCTATCTCAGTATCACCGACCGCTGCACCCTGGAGTGCGCTTTCTGCCCAAAGACCCAAGGCAACATGCAGGTCAAAGGCTACGACCTGACACCAGATCACCGCCCTGAGGCCGAAGAGATCATCGCCGCCATCGATGACCCAAAGGCTTACGATGAGGTGGTGTTCTGCGGTTTTGGTGAACCAACACTGCGCCTCAACGTGCTGCTGAAGGTGGCTCGTAACATTAAATCGCGCGGTGGCCGGGTACGGGTTAACACCGACGGGCTTGCCAATCTTGTGCACAAAAACGACACTCTGCCGGCGCTGAGCGAGTGCGTCGATGCCATCTCGGTATCAATGAACGGCCAGAACGAAGAAGTCTACGAACGCCACTGCCGCCCCAACCTGCCCGGCTCGTTTGAGGCGATGATCAAGTTCATCGAGGACGCCAAGGCCCACATCCCCCAAGTCACCGCCACCGCAGTAAACGGTTTGGAGGGGCTCGACATCGACGCCTGCCGAAAGCGGGCCGAGGCGCTTGGGGTGGAATTTCGCCAACGCGAACTGGACCGGGTCGGCTAGTCGATGACCCTGGCACAGCAGGCCCCAACCTTCGGCCAATATCTGCTCCAGCGTTACGGTGAGCGGGTCCACAAGGTCGCCATCGACGCCGCCTTCACCTGTCCCAACCGAGACGGCAGCAAGGGTATCGGCGGCTGCACCTTCTGCAACAATGTCTCCTTCAGTCCGAACGGTCGCCAGCCCAAGTCAATCGCAGAACAGATCGCAGCGGGGCGGCGGGTGATCCGCAAACGCACCGGGGCGAAAAAATACCTCGCCTACTTCCAGGCCTACACCAACACTTATGGCGACCTGCAGCAGCTAAAGTCCCTCTACGACAGCGCCCTGGCCGAGCCCGACGTGATCGGTCTGTCGGTGGGTACCCGCCCCGACTGCGTGCCACCGGCGGTACTCGATCTGCTGGCCGGCTACCAGGCGCAAGGCTACGAGATCTGGCTGGAGCTGGGGCTACAGTCCGCCTTCGATACCACGCTGCAGCGAGTCAACCGAGGCCACGGTTTTGCTGAATACCAGGAGAGCGCCAGCGCGGCCAGGGCACGGGGACTAAAGCTCTGCACCCATCTGATCGCCGGTCTGCCTGGAGAGCAGGCGAGCCACTGCCACGAATCCCTGAGGCGGGTGCTGGAGGTCGGCACCGATGGCCTCAAGCTGCACCCGCTGCATGTGGTCAAGGGCACCCAGCTGGCCAACCAGTGGCGACGCGGCGAGTACACGCCGCTCACCCTGGAGAATTACATCCAGATCGCCGCCGACCTGGTGGAGATGGCGCCGGCCGGAGTAGTCTGGCACCGCCTCACCGGCACCGCCTCCCGGGATATCCTGCTGGCACCGGAGTGGTGTGCTGAGAAGTGGCGGGTGCTCAACGGCATCGAGCAGGAACTGCGCCGGCGGCGCACCGGCCGCAAGGTGGCATAAGCGCCGCAGCACAGATATCTAAGATAGTCGCGGCCTTGTCCGCGCCAGCACGTTTGAGGAATCCACTATGGAACTGGTCTGCCCGGCAGGTAATCTGCCCTCCCTGAAGGCCGCTGTCGACAACGGAGCCGATGCGGTCTATATCGGCCTGCGCGACGACACCAACGCACGCCACTTCCCCGGCCTCAATTTCAACCAGAAGCGCGCCAGCGACGGCATCGCCTATGCGCGGCGCAAAGGGGTACGGGTGTTCATGGCGATCAACACCTACCCGCGCCCGGATGGCTGGCAACGCTGGCAGCAGGCGGTGGACAGCGCCGCCGATCTGGGTGTCGATGCACTGATCTGCGCCGATATCGGGGTGCTCGACTACGCCTCCAGCCGCTGGCCCGACCTCAACCTGCACCTCTCGGTGCAGGCCTCTAGCACCAACTACGAGGCGTTGCGTTTCTATCACGACCACTTCGGCATCAAGCGGGCGGTGCTGCCGCGGGTGCTGTCGCTGCCCCAGGTCAAGCACGTAGTCGACAACAGCCCGGTGGGGATCGAGGTGTTCGGCTTCGGCAGCCTCTGCGTGATGGTGGAGGGGCGCTGTATCCTCTCCTCCTACGTCACCGGCGAGTCGCCCAACACCCAGGGCGCCTGCTCGCCGGCCAAGTATGTGGAGTGGAAGGATGGCCCGCAGGGGATGGAGTCACGCCTCAACGGCGTGCTCACCGACCGCTACCAAGAAGGTGAGCAGGCGGGCTACCCGACCATCTGCAAGGGACGTTTCGAGGTCGGCGACAACACCTTCTACGCGATCGAGGAGCCGACCTCGCTCAACACCCTGGAGCTACTGCCCGAGCTGATGGCCGCCGGAGTGGAGGCGATCAAGATCGAAGGCCGGCAACGCAGCCCAGCCTATGTAGCCCAGGTGGCGCAAGTATGGCGTCAGGCGATCGACAGCTGCCAGCGCGATCCTGAAACCTACCGGGCAAACCCGGCCTGGAACGCCACCCTCGGCAACGTCTCCGAAGGCACGCAGACCACCCTCGGCCCCTACCACCGCCCCTGGCAGTAACTCCCGCGGAATTATCCTGATATGAGCTCCAGCATGAAACTCTCCCTCGGTCCCGTACTCTACTTCTGGTCCCGCGACGATCTGTTCACCTTCTACGAGGAGGTGGCGGAGATGCCGGTGGATATTGTCTATCTCGGCGAGACGGTCTGCTCCAAACGGCGCAGCCTCAGCACCGCTGATTGGATCGAACTCGGCGAGCGGCTGAGCCAGGCCGGCAAACAGGTGGTGCTCTCCACTCTGGCGCTGCTCGAGGCGGAGTCGGAGATGAAGACCCTGCGACGCATCTGCGACAACGGCCAGTTCATGGTCGAAGCCAATGATATTGGCGCAGTGCAGCTGCTATCGAGCGCCGGCCTGCCATTTGTCACCGGACCGCTGGTCAATATCTACAACCCCCGCACCCTCAACCTGCTGGCGAAGCAGGGGCTGAAGCGCTGGAGTCTGCCACTGGAGCTCTCCCGTGAGACTCTGAAGCAGATGCAGGCGGAGCGGCCGGAGGGGGTCGAGACCGAGGTCTTCGCCTTCGGCCGCCTACCGCTGACTCTCTCGGCGCGCTGCTTCACCGCCCGCTCCCACAACCTGCCGAAAGACGACTGCGACCTGAAGTGCATCGACTACCCGGACGGCCGCCTGCTCTCCACCCAGGAGAGCGAACCCTTCCTGGTGCTCAACGGCATCCAGACCCTCTCCGCGCTCAGTTGTGATCTGCTGCCGGAGGTCCCGGCCATGCAACAACTCGGGGTGGATGTGCTGCGCATCAGCCCACAGTACCGCCACACCGGTCGCATCGTCGATGCCTTCAGCAAGGCCATTGCCGGTGAGACAGCCGCCAACCTGGCTGCGCTGACCCCGCTCGGCACCTGTGACGGTTACTGGCAGGGTGAGGCCGGCATCCACAACAGCCTGAAAGCACCCCGGCAGGTCTAGTCAGACTCCGCATATGGGGTAGAATTCTGGCTCCCCATCTGCAACACGGTGCCTTAATGGATCCAACCCGCCCCATCGGTATCTTCGACTCCGGTATCGGTGGTCTCTCCGTATTGCGCCACATCCGCGAACAGCTCCCCGCTGAGGATCTGTTCTACGTCAGCGACAGCGGCCACCTCCCCTACGGCGCCAAAGGCTCCGATTTTGTTGCCCAGCGCGCCCAGCAGATCACCCGCTTTCTCATCGCACAGGGCGCCAAGACGATCGTCATCGCCTGCAACACCGCCACCGCCGCTGCGGTGGCCAGTCTGCGCCAGCAACACGTGCTACCGATCATCGGCATGGAACCTGGCCTGAAACCGGGGATCGCTGCCAGTCGCAATGGCGTGGTGGGAATACTCGCCACCGAGGGCACTCTCGGCAGCGCCAAGTTCCGCGACTTGCTAAGGCGTCACGGAGAGGGTGCAAGGGTGATCATCCGCCCCTGTCACGGCTGGGTCAGGCAGGTTGAATCCACAGACCTCAGCGGACCACGGGCACTCAAGGTGGTTGCGGAGGAGATCCAACCGTTGATCGATCAAGGGGTCGATAGCCTGGTGCTCGGCTGTACCCACTTCCCTTTTCTGCACCAGACGATCCGCCAAGTGGTGCCTGCCAAAACACACATCATCGATACCGGCCCGGCGGTGGCCAAAGAGCTGAAACGACGTCTTGCGGAACAGGGGCTGCTGAGACGCAGCACTGAGGGCGAGGTGCGCTGTTGGTGCAGCGGCGAGATTGCACAAACCCAGTATCAGGTCGAGCGGCTCTGGCGGCCGGGCTGCCCCGTACTGCCATTGCCGGCAAAGTGATCCCTCACTCTGTCGGCGATCAGGCTACAGACCGGATTCAAAGGCGCCAATATCGGGTGCCTGACCGCTCCACTCGCGGCACTCCCCATCGCCAGGCCCCGGCTCGGGACAGTGGATAGCGGAGAGATGGACACCGGCATCGATCAGAGCTGAACCGGCTGGGGGTGTGAAGGCGCTGCGGAACTGGTTGTGCATGTAGGCCCAGCGTTCGCGGATACTGATGCCTTCCGGCAGATCCAGATTGGGCACGAACCGGGAGAGCCCCCCCGAGACCTCAGAGTTGGCCTGGTGGCTCATATTGCTGCCGTAGGTAAAATCACTAGCGCCCCAGGCCACACTGTTGACCACCTCACCCGTTGCCGAGGCCCCCATAAAATTGTGGCTGCCCGCTCCCGTCGCCAGGATATGATAGGCATTGGCCGCACCCCGCAGTTCAAAGCCCCGCAAAGGACACTCATTGAGCGAGCAATGCTCCGGGCTGCCGGTACCCAGCGAGACACAACCGAGATAGGTATTGGCGTTAGCTGCCTGGTCTTCACCACGCAAGATCTTGTAGTTACGCTGTCCCGCCGGACCGTTGTCAAAGGAGATCAGGCCCTGGTAGAGCGACTCGGACATAGAGAAGTCGAAGCCGTCGTCCGCATTGTGCCAGACGATCACCTCCACCACCTTGTTACGGCGACAGACGTTGCTTGAGAGATTGTCGGAGCAAAACTTGGATGCCCCCATGCCGTCTGAGTTACCACCGCCGCCAGGATCACCCGGCACCTCCGGGGACTTACGACCATCCGAATACCTGCCGTTGTGGTGGGAGATGACCCGGTAGACCAGGTTCTCGTTAATCGGTACCGACTGGTCATCCGGCCGAATCATTACACCGCCCCCATGGGCGCTGTGAGCAAACTCAGAGTAGCGCAGGGTATTGTGGCTACCACGGATGCGAAACAGGGAGTACCAGCCGTGATGGGCGTAGATCTCTTCCACCAGGGCGCCGCTTACATCCTTGTTGAAACCAGCACACTCATAGGGACACTCACGGATCTCGAACTGGCGCACTGTGACGTCATCGGCGGCGATGCGCAGTAGTGTGGTGCGTTCATTGGACTGGGCATCATAGGGAAACCCTGCGCCCTCTATCACCGGGCGCTCATCGCCATACCCCGCCAGGGTCAGCCCCTGTACGTCGATAACCACCTCATCGGAGGAGGCAACAGGGTAGATACCACTGCGCACCAAGACTGTCTGGCCAACCTGGGCAACGGCAATGGCATCGCGGATACTGGGGTAGGCATCGCCATCATTGCCGGAGCAGTTGCGTTTGGCGATCGAATAGCTAGCGCAGTCGCCGGGCAGCTGTATATCAACATACAAGGTCTCACCGCTGTTTCCAGCCGAAGAGCCGGCACCGTCCCCGGATGAGCCACTGCTCGTGCTGCTGCCGCTCTCACCGGATGAACCACCAGTGGGGACATTACCGGAAGAGTCACCAGCCGTGGTACTGCCACCAGCCCCGCTTGATGTGACGCCACCTCCAGTCGAGGTGCTGGCGGAAGCAACCTCGCTACCGCTGTTGGAACTGTTACTACCGCTCGAACTGCCGCTGGCCACCTGATTGACCTGCTCAACGCCGCTGTTGTTGCTGTTAGCGACGATGGAAATGGTCTGATCTAGGCCGTTGCTCAGCGAGCTGTCGACCCCGGCGTTGCTGAGTGCCTCACCGGCATTGCCCGCAGTGCCGTTCTGCAGCCCGCTCAGCAGGCTCAGCAGATCGCCCAGCGGGATGTTCGGGTCGATCGCTTGGGCGGCGGCCAAGGCCGCCTGAGCCTGGCTGAGCATCAGGCTGTTGACGTTGACCTCGCTCACCGAGCGGCGTACTGAACGATCAGCGGTACTGAGCACCCGGTTGATGGCGCTATCCAAGGCAGCATTGGCCGGCTGGTTGTTGACCTGCAGGCCGTCGAGCATCGCCTCAATCAACACCTGGGCGCTGACCACATGGGCGATCGCAGTGTAGCGTGCCACGGTACCCTCGGCACCGCGGCCATCCAGTGCCGAATCGACCAGGTCGGCGGCCAGCGCGGTGAAGATATCATCCTCGCTGACATTACCGCCTATCCAGTAGGCGGTGCGACGTGCCATCTCGCCGAACACCTCGCTCGACAGGGTCACCTCGGTGACATTGTCGATAGTCACCTCGGCGCTCATCGGATCGGGCACCTTGCTGGTATCCAGACCAAAGTTGAGGCGGGTGGTGACAGCGCTTCTGGCGCGCTCCAGGTTGGCTTGTGTCAGCCCACCCTCCATCGCCAGTGCGCTCTTCACCATCATGGTGGTGTGCGGCGTTAGGTTGACCCGCGTCTGCGAGGGTGTCATCACTACCCCGCTGAGAACAAAGTCGGGGGCGGCATTGGTCACCAGGTCGGTGCCCTCGGTCGCCTCGATAATCAGCGGGAAGGCGCTGTCGGCGATCTCACCGTCGAAGTTGAAGCTGGCCCGGTCGGTACTGCTGGTGGTGGCGAGCAGCTGAAAGTTGCGGTCGCGGATGCTGACAGTGGCACCAACCACCGGGCCGTCACCAACACTGCCGTCAAAGGCGACACGACTGGAGGTTCCGCCAGTCTCCCCGACCGGTGTGCTGACCGCTCCACCGCCGCCACCACAGGCGGCAAGCAGGCTGGTGGAGAGGGTGATCGCGGCGATGGTACGTAACAGCTTCATGACTCTACCCACAGGATGGCCTATAAAAATGACACCCGAAGTATCGGTGGCAAAGGCAGGGGGCTTAAGTGATGAAGTCACATTTTCCTGTCAGATAGCCTGCATATCGCCTTGGGTTCAGCGATTTTGGGAGGAGGATCACGCCACCCCGCCAGACAGCGAGGCCGCTACGGCAGCCGACAGGAAGATAGATCAGGCAAAACGCTCGTAAGCACTGAGACAACGCTGCAGCATGGGCTGAAAGCTACCCGGCAGCGGCAAGGAGTCAGGGTCTAGAGCGGCCAGCATGTTTTTCAGGTGCACGCCCAGATCAGTATCGCCCACCATCTGCAGATGGCGCTGAAAAAACAGGGTATCCGGATCCTCACGGCCGGAGAGCAGCAGCAGAAAATCGTAGGCGGTGCCGCTGACGGTCAGGTCCGCCTCATCCTTCACTGACAACTCTCTGATCATCCCCTCTTCCAGTGAGAGCAGGTAGCTAATGCCTGCATCGCTCACCTTGATCCTCACACTGCGCCCCTCGAGAAAGTCAAGTTCCCCCTCCTCACGTTCGATAACCAGCAGACGATTCAGCAGCCGGCTCAGGATCAGGCTGTGCAGGCGCTCCGGAATCAGCCGACCGGGCAGGGCAAGCGGCTTGGGGAGACGCGGACGTTTGGCGATTTGGTTTATCATCGGACCCACTACCTCTGAAAAGCGGCTGGACAACAGGTTGCTGATCATAACAACAGTGACCGATATCTGCGACAATTTGCGGATCATGACAAAGCAACGGAATCCCTTCGACCTCGCCAACAACGAGGCCTACAAACGCTGGCGTGAGCAGAAGCTGACAGACTACCCAACCAGCCTGGACCAACTGATCGTGGAGATCGGCAATCCCCGTGATCTGCGCCAGAGCGAATACGACGCCCTGATGACCTGCTGTCGCAAAAGTAACATGGCGATCTGGGCTGGACTCTCAGGACACGATTCAGACAAGAACATCATCCGCCGGCTGGGCGAGCGATTTGGCCTGCACCGTCTCGATCACAACATGTGTGCCGACAATGACGCCATCACCTCACTCACCGTCCAGCCTGATGCGCTGCACCGAGGATACATCCCCTACAGCAACCGTCCTATCGCCTGGCACACCGACGGCTACTACAACCAGCCAGAGAAGCAGATCCACGGTCTGCTGCTGCACTGTGTCGAGCCGGCTGCAAAGGGAGGGGAAAACGACCTGCTCGATCACGAGATCGTCTACCTGCAGATCCGGGATCACCAACCCGCCTACATCCAGGCCCTGATGCACCCGCAAGCCATGACCATCCCCGCCAACCAAGTCGACGGCGAGATCCTGCGTCCGGCACGCAGCGGCCCGGTCTTTTCGATCGCCTCAGACGGCCATCTACACATGCGCTATACCGACCGCTCACGCAGCATCGAGTGGCGGACAGATCCGCTGCTGGCAGAAGCCGTCAACTATCTCAAAGCGCTGCTGAATATTCCCTCACCCTGGCACTTCCGCGGCAAGCTGGATGCTGGCCAGGGACTGCTGAGCAACAACGTCCTGCACACTCGCAGCGGCTTCAACGAGGACGAATCCCAACGACTGCTCTATCGCGCGCGCTATTTCGACCGCATCCAGGGCACCTGAGCCGGAAACCTTTCCTACCACCGCCGGTTGAACCCTGCCAACATTCTGTGTCACCATCCCGCGCCTTGGCCGCTATCGATCAGGTTGATGAAATGAGTAACGAGACCCCGATCCCCTTGGAGATCAATCTGCACCAGAAGTCACGCAAGCTGACTATCAGTTTCTCCGATGGAGCCAGTTTTGATTACCCCAGCGAATATCTGCGGGTCTTCTCCCCTGCGGCGGAGGTAAAAGCGAGCAGTGAACCGGTAACGGGTAAGGAATCAGTCAACATCAAGCGCATCGAGCCCCAGGGGCAATATGCAATCCGTCTGATCTTCGATGACGGCCACGACACAGGCATCTACTCCTGGGAAACCCTCTACGAGTTGGGGCAGCAATGGGAGACGAAGTGGCAGGCATACCTGCAGCGGCTTGAGGCGATCGGCTATCAGCGCGGCGCATCCGAAGTGGAGACCGACCGGCGCATCACCATCTACTATTTCTCCTGGCTGGTGCAGAAACTGGGAAAACAGAGCGAAGAGATGATTCTTCCCGCCTCGGTCAGCAATATCGAAACACTGCTGACGCTGCTGCGTCGGCGCCGTCCCGACCGGGCGGACATGCTTGAGATGGAATCGATCCGCCCAACCGTCAATAAACAGTTCGCGGAGTCCTTCACACTGCTAGAGGATGGCGATGAGGTGGGTCTGATCCCGCTCTCCCCAACCCCACCGGCCACACCGAGCATGTAACGCGACGAAACTATTTCAGGCTGAAGCTGAGAGACTGCACATTGCCCTGACGTAGGATGGTGACTTCAAGCTGCTCTGCCTTTTTCAGGGTATCAAGCAGCTTGAAGGCCTGCCTCTCGTCATCCAGCGGGATCCCGTTTACCGCCGTCACCAGATCGGATGGGCGAACGCCGAGACGATTGTAGAGCTTCCTGTCCTTCTGCGGCAGCAGCCGGTAACCCTTCAATTTTTTCCCCGAGCGCACCGGGACAAAGCGCAGGTGCTGCATGATCTTCAGCGGCTCTTTCTGAAACAGATCCTTGTAGCTGCGCAGTGAGGTGTTGGCAGCGGTATTGCCGGCGTTCCCGGAGAGGCGGGGACGCCTACCCTGGGTGGAGATGCCACCCCCCTTTGTCTTGGGGAATCGCAGCACTTCTGACTGGCCGTTTCGCAACAGCACCACCCGGTCGTTGTAGACCGCCTGAAGTTTCACACCACCCACGCCTTTGATGTTGGCCCCAACCTTATAGTGATCCTGCTTCGAGCCAGCCTTGCCGATGATCGCCGCCCCCTTCTCCGGGTTGTCATCGACAAATACTCCATGCAGGGTCAGATTCAGGCGGGTCTCCGGTGCACTCTTCTGGATCACCTTAGCGGAGTTGCTCTTGATCACCCCCGGGCGGCCAAACAGATGCAGGGAGGCGAGGCGCCGTGCCTCCTTGGCGATATCCAACGTCTCTTTTTCAGGGACCGCGCTCTGCTGGGTCTGCAGCGTGATTGTCTGTGTGGCGGGCTCCGGGATCAGCGACCAGGTGATGCGCGCTGCCAATTCGGAGATCAACAGCACAAGGATGACCACCGCTGCCTTTGGCAAGACCTGTTTCATCAGCGGGGCGAGCCAGGCGGGCACCTGTCGCTGATCGAGAAGCGAACCAAACACCCGTTGCAATGAGATGGAGATATCCATAGTTGTTCCGTTCTGCCCGGATCACCCTCCGCTGTAGCGGCGCAGCGACACCCTAAGTTTGAATCTTTTTTTGATCTTCGCGGCCATCTGCTCCGCAAGCTTTTTATCGACCTCCGGACCGACCTGCACCCGATAGACCCTCTTCCCATCTACTGTAGCTTTTTTCAGGGTGCCCGGCAGATCAGCCTTGCGCAATCGTGATACCAGCGCCTCCGCATTGGCGCGCTTACGAAAGCTGGCCACCTGGATCATCCAGGCGCTCGGGACCGCTCTTTCGATCCGTCCTTCTTGTTTGTAAATTGGGGGTTCAGATGTAGGATCATCGACCACGGCAGGCGCCCCGCCAACCTCGGGCGAGCGATCTTCCGGCGGCATCAGACCTGGCAGAATATCACCGTTCTCATGGCGCATCACCGGCTCCGGAGGACGCGGCGGTATCCGATCCCCCTGAAACACTCGCTCGGTATCGATCGGCTGCTCCAGCAGCATCGGCACAAAGATCACCACCAGTGAGACCAGTACGGCGCCACCCACCAGTCTCTGTTTCAGCCGCTCGCGCAAAATCTTTATCCGCCCTTTTGTCGTCAGACCTGTCGAAGTATATCAACAAAGCCAGGCGCTTCTGTCACTCCTGGCCCAATCTGTGCAACGCGTCGCCAACGATCTGAAACGAGCCGAACACCACCACCAGATCATCTGCCCCCAGGCCCGCACTGGCCGCTTGCAGGGCAGCTGCAATGCTTTCGTGGGGTTCGACCGACGACTCGACTGCCGAGCGCCGGAACAGGGCCCCAAGCTCCCCGGTCTGACGTGCCCGCCCAGACTCATCCGTCGCCACAATGCACCAGCGATCGACCAGCGGCTGCAGCAGCGCGATCACGCCTGCCGCATCCTTGTCAGCAAGCATGCCAAACACCGCCCGCACCTCACCCTTGATGCCCAGCGCCTCGATGCGCTGCTTCAGCGCGGTCGCAGCCTGAAGATTATGCGCCACATCGAGCAACACAGGCGGCGTACCTGCCAGCAACTGCATGCGCCCCTGCAATCGCACCCCGCTCAGCCCCGTCTCCAACGCCTGACGACTGACCGGCAGATGCGATTCCAGCAGCTTGACTGCACTGATCACTGCCGCCGCATTGGAACGCTGAAACGCTCCGGCGAGGGCAGGCAAGGGCAGATCCCGCTCGACCTGGTCCGGTCCAAACCAGTCCCAGCTCTGCCCACATGGGCTGGCGCGAAACGCGCTGCCCAGCTGGAACAGCCGCGCCCCCAACGCTTCACCATGTTGCACAACGGACGCCGGCATATCGGCATCCGCCAGCACCACCGGGATTCCCGCTCGCATGATGCCCGCCTTCTCCCGGCCGATCTGCTCCCGCTCTTCTCCCAACCAAGCAGTATGGTCGATATCCACTGTGGTGATCAGGGCCAGATCGGGATCGATGATGTTGACCGCGTCCAGCCGTCCACCCAGCCCCACCTCGAGGATCACCACCTGTGGCTGCGACTCGGCAAAGATCTCCAGCGCCGCCAGGGTGCCGAATTCAAAGTAGGTCAGGGAGATCCCCTGCCTTGCCTGATCGACCCGCTCGAACGCCTGACAGAGACGCTGATCGCTCACCGGCGCACCATTCAGGCGCACCCGCTCGTTGTAGCAAATCAGGTGGGGAGAAGTGTAGCTACCAGTGGTGTAACCGGCACTGCGGTAGATCGACTCCAGCAGCGCAACACAGGAGCCCTTGCCGTTGGTGCCGGCAACCGTGATAACAGTGCTCTGCAGCCCCGTCGGCCGCATTCGCCGCCACACCGAGGCAACCCGCTCCAGACCCAGTTCGATCGACTCGGGGTGGAGCGACGCCTGCCACGCCAGCCACTCGGCCAGGGAGGTGAAACGCATGGCGTAGCCGTGGACTCAGGGGCGGGTGGCGTGGGTAAAGATACTCAGCAGATCGGCGATGCGGTCACGCATGTCACGCCGGTCGACGATCATGTCGATGGCGCCCTTATCCAGCAGAAACTCACTGCGCTGGAACCCTTCAGGGAGGGTCTCGCGCACCGTCTGCTCGATCACCCGGGGACCGGCAAAGCCGATCAGAGCGTTGGGCTCGGCGACATTGACATCACCCAGCATCGCCAGACTGGCAGAGACACCGCCCATGGTGGGGTCGGTCATTACCGAGATGAAGGGCAGGCCACGCTTCTGCAACCGCTCCAGAGCGGCACTGGTCTTGGCCATCTGCATCAGGGAAAAGAGCGACTCCTGCATGCGCGCGCCGCCGCTGGCGGAGAAGCAGACCAGGGGGATGTTGCGCTCCAGCGCCACACTCACGGCACGGGCGAATTTCTCCCCCACCACCGAGCCCATCGAGCCGCCCATGAAGCTGAACTCAAAGGCGGCGACGACCAGATCGACCCCCTTCAGCTGACCGCGCATCACCAGCATCGCATCCTTCTCGCCGGAGTTTTTCTGTGCCTGCACGATGCGATCTTTGTACTTCTTGCTGTCCTTGAACTTCAGCGGATCTAACGACTCCAGATTGGCCGCGATCTCTTCCCTCGGCGCCTCGTCAAGGAAGGTGTCGAGACGCCGCCGCGCACCAATCCGATTATGGTGGTTGCACTTGGGACAGACATCCAGATTGCGCTCCATCTCGGCACGATAGAGGATCGCGTTACACCCTGGGCACTTGGTCCATAAACCTTCGGGTACCGCCCGCTTGTTGCCGCCATCGGTACGAATGCGGCTCGGCATTAATTTCTCAAACCAGCTCATGACGCAGAGTCTACATAATAGATATCAGAAAGTCAGTGGATGATGAACGGATCAGGCCCGGTCCATCGCCGCACGCATCTCGCTTAGCAGGCTGCCCAGCGCCGGTGCGATCGCTTTGGGGGTGTCGGCCAGCGCCTCGACCCGTGATACTAGCGCACTGCCAACCACCACCGCATCGGCAATCCGCGACATGGCGGCAGCGGTCTCGGCATCCTTGATGCCAAAACCGACACCGACCGGCAGATCGGTGGCGGTGCGGATCTCTCCGATCTTCTCAGCCACCGAGTCGAGATCGAGGTGACTGGCGCCGGTGACACCCTTGATCGCGACATAGTAGACAAAGCCACTCGCGGCAGCAGTGACCTTACTGATCCGCTCGGCAGTGCTGGTGGGGGCGAGCAGATAGATCTGGTCGAGCTGTTGCTGGCGCAGCGCCTGCAGCAGTTCCTCGCCCTCCTCCGGCGGGATATCGACTACCAGCGCCCCGTCCACACCGGCCTTGGCGGCGGCCTCTGCGAACGCTGCATAGCCCATGATCTCGATCGGGTTGAGATAGCCCATCAGCACCACCGGGGTCTGCTGATCCTGCTGGCGAAATTCCGCCACCATATCGAGCACGTCGTGCAGGCTGACCTGGTGCTCCAGTGCCCGCTCGCTGGCACGCTGGATCACCGGCCCGTCAGCCATCGGATCGGAGAAAGGCACACCCAGCTCGAGCAGGCTAGCACCGCTGCGCACCAGCTCGTGCATCAGCGGCACGGTGATGCCGGGACCAGGATCGCCAGCGGTGATGAAGGGGATCAGCGCCTTCCTGCCCGCCTCGCGCAGCTGCTGAAATTTTGTCTCGATACGACTCATATCACGATCCCCTCCCGTGCCGCCACGGTATGCATGTCCTTGTCACCCCGTCCGGAGAGATTAACCAGGATGATCTGATCCCGCCGCATGGTCGGCGCCAGTTTGGCAGCATAGGCAAGCGCATGGCTCGACTCCAGCGCCGGGATGATGCCCTCCACCCTGGTCAGCTGATGGAATGCCGCCAGCGCTTCGTCATCGCTGATCGCCACATACTGGGCGCGGCCGCTGTCCTTCAGCCAAGCGTGCTCGGGTCCAACCCCCGGGTAGTCCAGGCCGGCGGAGATCGAGTGGGTCTCGATGATCTGGCCATCCTTGTCTTCCATCAGATAGGTACGATTGCCATGCAGCACGCCGGGCTGGCCGGCACAGAGCGGCGCGGCGTGATGGCCGGTCTCAAGACCGTCGCCCGCCGCCTCGACACCGTAGATCGCTACCTCAGCATCGTCGAGGAAGGGATAAAACAGGCCGATCGCGTTGGAGCCACCGCCAACACAGGCCACCAGTGCATCGGGCAGGCGGCCGGCCTGTGCCTGAATCTGCTCGCGGGCCTCGCGGCCAATCACGGTCTGAAAATCGCGCACCATCGCCGGATAGGGGTGGGGGCCGGCCACGGTGCCGATGATGTAGAAGGTGTCATCAATGTTGGTAACCCAGTCACGCATCGCCTCGTTGAGGGCATCTTTCAGGGTCTTGGAACCCGATTCGACGGCCCGCACCTCAGCACCCAGCAGCTTCATGCGGTAGACGTTGGCCTCCTGCCGCACCACATCCACCGCGCCCATGTAGATCACGCACTCCAGGCCCAGCCGCGCAGCCACGGTGGCAGTTGCCACACCGTGCTGGCCAGCGCCGGTCTCGGCGATGATGCGGGTCTTGCCCATGCGTTTGGCGAGCAGCGCTTGGCCGATGGTGTTGTTGATTTTGTGGGCGCCGGTGTGATTCAGATCCTCGCGCTTGAGGTAGATCTGCGCGCCACCCAGTTCACGGGAGAGGCGCTCGGCATGGTAGAGCGGTGAAGGACGGCCGACATAGTTGGCCAGATCCGCATCCAGCTCTTTGATGAAATCAGGGTCCTGCATGTAGCGCTCGTAGGCGAGGCGCAGTTCTTGCAGCGGCTCCATCAGAGTTTCTGCCACAAACAGGCCGCCGTAGGGGCCAAAGTGGCCGCGCTCGTCCGGCAGTGTTCCGATAATCTTTTCAGCAGTCGTCGCCACGTTTTACTCCCTCGATGAAGGCTGCAATCTTGTCGGCATCTTTGATGCCTTTGGTCTGCTCAACGCCACCACTGACGTCCACCGCATAGGGACGCACCTGGCGTACTGCAGACTCTACATTGAACGGATCCAGGCCGCCCGCAAGGATGATGTTTGGTGCCAGTTCCAATGGAATCCGATCCCAGCTAAATGTGCTGCCGGTGCCACCGGGCTTGCCAGGCTGGTAGCTGTCAAGCAACAGACCGGCAGCATCCGCAAACCGCTCAGCCTCGGCCAGCAGATCCACTCCGCCACGCATACGGATCGCTTTGATCCAGGGCCTACCATGCCCACCGCACTGGGCCGGTGTCTCGTTGCCATGAAACTGCAACAGGCCGAGTGGAACCCGGGCAAGGATCTCTGCAATCCGCTCAGCTGACTCATCGACAAACAGACCAACCACGCTGACAAAGGGTGGCAACTGCGCCACGATTTGGCTCGCCTGATCCAGATCCACCGCCCTCGGGCTTGGCGGATAGAAGACCAAGCCGATCGCATCGGCGCCACTTTGCACCGCCGCCAACGCGTCTTCAGTCCGGGTGATGCCGCAGATTTTGACCCGTGTTCTCATAAGGGGGCAGAAGATACAGGATAGCGCCGCAGCGCGCCACGTCAGCGCCTATCCGGCAACTGGAATTTTTCCGGATAGTCCACCTTGGTCAAGTAGAGTCCGTGGGGCGGCGCCGTCACACCACCCTTGCGTCTGTCGCGTAACTGCAGGATCTCCTCCGCCCAGGAGACCTCCTGCTTACCCTGACCAATCGCCATCAACACTCCAGCGAGGTTGCGCACCATATGATGCAAAAAAGCATTGGCGTAAACCTCAATGGCGACCATCTCCCCCTGCCGGCTCACATCGAGACGATGAATGGTTCGCACCGGATGCTTTGCCTGACACCCCAGGGCGCGATAGGAGGAGAAGTCGTGGGTACCCACCAATGCCTGTGCCGCCTGGTGCATGCGATGCTCATCCAGCGGATGATGGTGCCAGGTCGCCCGATTGCGCCACAGTGCGGAACGGGTACCCCGATTGAGGATAAGGTAGCGATAGTGTCGCCCGGTTGCCGAAAAACGTGCATGGAAATCGTCTGCCACCTGCCGAGCCCAGCTGACACTAACATCATTAGGCAGGTTGACGTTGCTGCCCAGCACCCAGGCGCGAGGCGGCCGTTCTGCCGTGGTCTCAAAATGGACTACCTGACCGGTACCATGCACGCCGGTATCGGTGCGTCCCGCGCAGTGCACTCGCACCGGTTGATCGGCAACGCGTGACAGCGCCGCCTCCAGATCCTCTTGCACGCTGCGCGCGTGACTCTGCTTCTGCCAGCCGTTGAAACCGCTGCCGTCATACTCAACTCCCAGTGCGATTTTCATCTTGTCTGTGCCGCAACAAAAAGGGCGCACAGTGTGCGCCCTGTAATCGATCATTGTCGTTAAAGTATCAGGCTTAAGAGAGCTGTCCCAGCAGCGATTGCGCCGCCTGCTTTTGTACGGATGAGCCCTCTGCAATCACTTCGTCGAGAAGATTCTTTGCGCCCTCTTCGTCACCCATATCGAGATAGGCACGGGCCAAATCCATCTTGGTGTTAACCTCATCTTCACCACCCAACTCGATCCCTTCATCGAAGGTCAAGGAGATCGGCGCGATGCTGTCGTCTGCCTCGCCAAAGGCACTGCTTGATTCAAAGCTCTCGCTGCCATTCTCCTCGTTATCCAGATCATCAGAGAGCGATTCAAGCTCCCGCTCCAGGCTGGCCAGATCCAGATCATCAAGCGACTCTGAATCATCACCGAGAGTAAGTGAATCCCCTGTGTCTGCCGAGTCCGTCATAGCAGCACTCAGGTCAAGATTGCTCAATTCGCTCGTATCATCACCAGCGCCCCCCATCTGATCCAGTTTGTTCAGCTGGTCAGACAGATCATGGGGCAATTCGATCTGGGTGCTATCGTCGGCATCCAGCTCATCCAGGTCAAGGGTATCCAGATCGATATCGAGCGTTTCGGTGTCAACCGCCAGGCCCACAACCGACTCTGCCTGCATCTCTTCCACCGCCGCTTCCAGTTCGCGGGCCAGGCTCGAATCCGCCTCAGCAACATCAAGCCCCGGCACCGAACCTAACGCCTGGGACTCTGTGACAGTTTGAGGGGCGGCCTCTTCCCTGGAGACCTCCTCCGGTGCTGCCATCTCACTGACACCAAGAGCCTCTGAGTCAATGGAGATGGTCTCAGAAAAATCTTTGAGCTCACCAATCTCCATACTATCGAGATCGATCTCGGTCTCGCCATCCGGAGCCGGCCGGTCACTGCTGATTATCGCCGATGGAATGCTCTCAAGTCGTGAGGAGTCAGTAAAACCACTCTCCAGCTCCAGCCCCAGATCATCCATCTCATCACCGGCAGAGACCTCCTCATCACTGTCTAGCGCCGACTCATAGAGTACATTCTCGGGATCCAGCTCTCGCCCCATACGGGCGATCTTTTTCCAGGAGTCGGTGTCGCTCTCGGCTATACCTTCCTGGTGCATTGCAACTGCAGCTTCATTAAACGCTGTAGTGTCTTTTGCTGAGTAGTGGATCTCAAGCAGTTTCTCTTTCAGCTCAAGACGCTCGGGAGACTTCTCAATTGCCTGCTTGATAAGTTCTTCCGCCTGTTGGTAACGACCATAGGCGATATAGACATCAGCCTCAGAGATCGGATCGACCTCACCAGTCTCATCCTGCAGAGCATCGATATCGCTGGGCGTGAAGTCGCTCATGAAGGAGGTTTCATCGGTCGGCTCATTGACCGGCCCATCCCCCATCTCGGCAGCTGACGGTGAACTGGCATCGGCCTCCGGCACGATCAGGATGCTCTCCTCGAACTCGGCTTCCGCCTCCTTTCGACGGCGCATCGCCAGTGCCATCACACCAAGCAGCAACACGGCGACACCGCCAACCAGACCAGCAACGACAGTGGTATTGCCACCCATTACCTCAATCAGGCCTTTTGTTTCAGGCTTTTCCGGCTCTGCGGTCGCTTCTGGCGCTACCGCCACTTCCGACACTGCTTGCGGCTTACTCTCCACTACAGGAGCTTGCGGCTCTACCACCACCGTCGGTTCCATTTCTGCCGGTGCGATTGTCTCTGGCATTACCGTTTGCGGTGGAACCACTTCAGCAGCGGGCGCAACAGGCTTGGTTGCCACTGCATCTTTCATCGCTGCTTCGATTGAGGCCTCGATGTCTACCTCTTCGATGTGCGTTCCTGGTGGAATCACCACCATTTCAGGCTGAGCAACCTCTGGCATAGCCGACTCAGGCGCCGAAACGGCGGGCTTCACTGCTTCAGGTTCAGACACTGCCGCCGCGAGAGCTTCGGCCTTCTCACGAGCTGCCTCCGCAGCTCTTCGTGCCTCTTCTGCAGCCTCCTGCTGAGCCAACTGCAGCTGTGCCAGTTGATCGCTCTTGAGTGTCAACAAGCGCTGAATATCAACGAGCTGCGACTCCAACTCGTGAATCCGGGCGCGCATCTCCTCGCCTTCCTGACGCGTACTCTCATTGGTTTCACGCATCAGCAGAACCTGCTTCTGCAGCTCATCTATCTTTTTTGCAGCCGCCGCTTTACCTTCACGATCGACCGCTTCCTGGGCATCAGGCTTGGCGGAGATCAGCTTGATGCGATCCTGCTTGGGCTTGGGTTTTGCCGCGGTCGAGGCGATTTCCTGTGCAGCACCTTCGGAGGTCGAGGCGGCATCAGCCGCAGCCGACTTTGCCTTTGCGCTTTTCGCCCGCCAAGCGGATGTCTGAGCAAGAAACTCCTCACGGGCCTCGCGGTGTGACAGAGCCTGTACATTCGCATCTGCCGGCAGCCGTAAAATCTTGCCCGCTTTCAGCCGATTGACATTGTTGCCGATAAAGGCATTGGGGTTGTAGCGCAGCAACGCCATCATTACCTGTTCGGTGGTTTCCCCCGAACGGCGCATCTTGCTGGCGATGCGCCACAGATAATCATTCCGCGCGATCGGGCCATACTCCCTAGCCCCCTCTTCGACCACCTGACGAGCGCCCTCGCCAGCCGCACTGGCAGGCTGGACCGGCAAACGGCGGGTGACTGTAGGCGCCGCCACCGGTGTGGGTTTGCGTTTCAATATGACGGGCGGGTCCAGGAGCACGGTGTACTCCCTGATGAGACGACCTTTCGGCCAGTTCACTTCCACGAGAAAATTCAAAAAAGGCTCACGGACAGGAGCGCCGCTGGTGACACGAATAACCGCCCGACCATCAGACAGGATGACAGGCTCGAACCTGAGCCCCGACAACATGAGCGAACGCTCGATACCAGCCCGTTCGAAATCCTTAGCTGACCCAAGTTCAACCTTGACTCCCTGGATTTCACCCTTGTCGATAGAGAGCAGTTCTATATCAGCTTTAAATTCCTGATTAAGTACTGACTTGGTCTGGATCTCTCCAAGCCCGAGAGCGTTGGCCACAAACGGCGATAGCGCCGCCGCAATGGCCACTGCCAGGGACAGCTTACGAATCATGCTTCCTCCTCGCCAAAGCGAACGCAACCCACGGGCAGATTGGACGTTTCCGCATACAAAAAACCGTCGGAACATATAGACATCTGTTCCGAATCTCCATCAAGAATAAGGGTAATAAATCTGGCCTAACTATAGCTTACAAGTGGCCTTTTACCAAAATCTCTAGAATCTTCAAGACATTCGCCGCAATACCGGAACGCAGGTTGTCGGCAACTGCCCAAAGTGAGAATTCAGTTGGATTCTCTGTTCTACACACGAAGCGGCCAACCAGCACAGACGCACCACCAGAGGCATCACCAACCGGAGAGGGCCCCTGACTATCAGCATCGATCAACTCAATGCCATCCGCCTGCGCCAGACAGCTCTCGATCATCTGCTGAGCCACAGGTTGAGAGGCCGTGCAGTGCAGCGCCATCGAGTGGCCGAAAAAGACTGGCACCCAAGCGGCGCTAACACTGATTGACGGACAAGATCGCCCCAGGACAAGCTGACAGACATCCAGCAGATCGGCCTCCATCTTGCTCATCCCGCCCGACAAACGCTCGCCACCCTGTGGGATCAGGTTAAACGCAATCTGGCGAGGAAACAGCAGCGGTGCGACTGGCTTGCCATTGAGCAGCAGCGAGGTCTGCCGCACCACCTCTTCCACCCCGCTGCGCCCCAGCTCCGATACCGCCTGGCCAACAAACAGCGAGACCCGCTCCACCCCGAGCGTTTTGATGAGTGGCTTGATCACCGTCAGAAACTGAGTCGCGGCGCTTCCTGGTAACGGCACCACTCCACCCGATAACACAGGCTCCAGCGCCTCCGGGTTCACTGCCCCAACCACCGGAACCAGGTCAGACTCCGGGCGCAGATGCGAGCCGATATCCAGCACGATACAACGCGCATCCTGAGCCCGCTCCACCCAATCCGGCGCTACATCCGACTCGCCGGTGGAGATAACGATCGGGGTTGCATCGAAGCTGTGCAGTTCCAGGTCGGCAATCTCCAACTCCCGACTACCAAATTCGATGCCTCTGCCCACCTCATCCGGACCACCCAGCAGCACAACACTGCCGCTCAGCCGGGGGTGTGCATCGATGGCGGCCAGCAGCGCTTCCGCCACCAACCCGGCCGCCCCCACGATAGCAATATCAACCGATCTCTCCTGCAAACCATCACCTCATAATGAAAAAGAAAACCCCGTTGAATCTATCTCCAACGGGGCTCTGAATAGCGCCCAGCGCCTGGGCCATTGCGTCGATCAATCTTCCAGAAGGATCCGCAGCATGCGGCGCAACGGCTCCGCAGCACCCCACAACAGCTGGTCGCCGACGGTGAAGGCGTTGAGATATTCACTGCCCAAGTTCATCTTGCGCAAACGCCCCACCGGTACCGCGAGGGTGCCGGTAACCTGGGTCGGACTCAGCTCCTGCACGGTAATATCCCGCTGGTTGGGAATCACCTTCACCCAGTCGTTGGCGGAGGCGAGTATCGACTCGATCTCATCCATCGGCACATCCTTGCGCAGCCTCACGGTCAGGGCCTGACTGTGGCAGCGCATGGCACCGATGCGCACACAGGTACCGTCGATAGCCACCGGATTTTCGGAGCGGCCGAGGATCTTGTTGGTCTCGGCAAATGCCTTCCACTCCTCCTTGCTCTGGCCATTCTCCAGCGCCACATCGATCCAGGGGATCAGACTGCCGGCCAGCGGCACACCGAAGTTGTCGGTGGGAAATGCATCGGCGCGCATGGTCTCGACGACAGTTCGGTCGATATCCAGGATTGCCGAGGCGGGATCGGCCAGCTGCGGCGCTACCGCATCCTCGATGCTGCCCATCTGACTGATCAGCTCGCGCATGTTGCGTGCACCGGCGCCAGAGGCGGCCTGGTAGGTCATCGCAGTGACCCACTCCACCAGATCCTCGCGGAACAGACCGCCCATCGCCATCAGCATCAGGCTGACGGTGCAGTTGCCGCCGATGTAGTCTTTGGCACCCTTCGCCAGACCGTCTCGGATCACCTTGTCATTGACCGGGTCAAGCACGATGATCGAGTGCTCCTTCATGCGCAGGCTGGAGGCCGCATCAATCCAGTAGCCCTCCCAACCCGCCTCACGCAGCTTGGGGAATACCTCGTTAGTATAACCGCCGCCCTGGCAGGTGACGATCACATCCATCGCCTTCAGCTCGTCGATGTCGGTGGCATCCTTCAGCAGGGGGATCTCGCGGCCGATATCCGGACCCGCCTGTCCCACCTGGGAGGTGGTGAAGAAGACCGGCTCATCGATATCGGCAAAATCACCCTCTTCCAACATGCGGCCCATCAGGACCGAGCCCACCATGCCGCGCCAACCTACAAATCCGACTCGTTTCATCGTCTTGACCTAAGAATTTTTTACCACTAAGCACACGAAGGACACAAAGCACGCCAAAGGCTGATTACCTCTTCGTGATCTTTGTGCCCTTTGTGGTTAAACCATTTACAAAACCGCTACTATGGCATCGCCCATGCCTTCGCAGCTGACCTCGGTCATGCCATCGGACATGATGTCCGGGGTGCGCAGGCCATCGTCCAGGACCTTGTTGACCGCCGCCTCGATACGCTCAGCCATCGCCGGTTTGTCCAGACTGTAGCGCAGCATCATCGCCACCGAGAGAATAGTAGCCAGCGGGTTGGCCACGCCCTGCCCGGCGATGTCCGGCGCGGAGCCATGAATCGGCTCGTACATGCCCTTACTGTTCTCGTCCAGCGAGGCCGACGGCAGCATGCCGATGGAGCCGGTCAGCATCGCCGCGCAATCGGACAGAATATCACCAAACATGTTGGTGGTAACCATCACATCGAACTGCTTGGGCCACTTCACCAGCTGCATCGCGGCATTATCGACGTACATGTGACTCAGCTCCACCTCCGGGTGCTCCTCGGCCACCTTGGTGACAACCTCACGCCACATCTCGGTGCACTCAAGCACATTGGCTTTATCCACCGAGCAGAGCCGCTTGCCGCGCTTCATGGCGATGTCGAAGGCGACGCGGGCGATGCGATCCACCTCGGACTCGCTGTAGACCAGGGTGTTGTAGCCCTGACGCTCGCCGTTATCCAGCTCACGCACACCACGCGGCTGGCCGAAGTAGATGCCGCCGGTCAACTCACGCACGATCATGATATCGAGCCCGGAGACCACCTCAGGTTTCAACGTAGAGGCATCCGCCAACTGCGGGTAGAGGATCGCCGGGCGCAGATTGGCGAACAGGTTCAGTTCGGAACGCAGTCCCAGCAGTCCCTTCTCCGGGCGGATAGAGATATCCAGCGCCTCCCACTTGTGGCCACCCACCGCACCCAGCAGGATCGCATCCGCCTCTTTCGCCAGGTCCAGAGTGGCGTCGGGCAACGGGCCGCCAGTGGCGTCGATAGCCGCACCACCCACCAGTGCCTCGTCCATCTCGATGTCGAGACCGTGCTCATCGCGCAGAGTCGCCAACACCTTGACCGCCTCAGTGACGATCTCGGGGCCAATGCCGTCACCCGGCAGAATCAAAATCTTTTTGCTCATATTTAATCCTAATTACATTGTTTATAACGCAAAGTTCACAGTGAAGCGCAAAACACGCAATGGCTTTTTTGAATAATCAGAGCTGAAGCATCAACTCAAATCTTTGCGAGCTTTGCGTCTTTGCATTGCGATCTTCGCGTTAGAGGAATTTAAAATAACCAGGGCGCTTGCTGGCGGTGACGTTCCTCGTAGGCCTTAATCTCATCCACATGCTGCAGGGTCAGGCCGATGTCATCGAGGCCGTTGAGCAGGCAGTGTTTGCGGAACTCGTCGACATCGAAAGGTATAGCCTTGCCATCCGCCATCTTTAGCTCCTGGGCCCGCAGGTCGACGCTGATCTGCGCCGCCGTCTCACCCTTTGCGGCAGCAAACAGCTCATCCATCGTTTCATCTGACAAAACGATGGGCAGGATGCCGTTCTTGAAGCAGTTGTTGAAGAAGATATCAGCAAAGCTCGGGGCGATGATGACGCGGAAACCGTAATCCTCCAGTGCCCAGGGGGCGTGCTCGCGGGAGGAGCCGCAACCAAAGTTCTTGCGCGCCAGCAGGATGCTCGCCCCCGCATAGCGCGGGTCATTGAGCTCGAACTGCGGATTGAGCGGGCGCTGGCTGCAATCCATGCCCGGCTCACCCTGGTCGAGGTAGCGCCACTCGTCGAACAGATTAGGGCCGAAGCCGGTGCGTTTGATCGACTTCAGAAACTGCTTCGGGATGATCGCATCGGTGTCCACGTTGGAACGGTCCATGGGGCAGACAATGCCGGTAAATGTTTTGAATTTTTTCATTGCACAATCCTCAATCTGTCCGGCTAAAGCCGGACCTAGATGGGGCTAGAGATCCCGCACATCGATGAAATGGCCAGCGATCGCCGCTGCCGCCGCCATCTCAGGGCTGACCAGATGGGTGCGCCCGCCCGCGCCCTGACGTCCCTCGAAGTTACGGTTCGAGGTGGAGGCGCAACGCTCGCCCTCCTCCAACCGATCGGCGTTCATCGCCAGGCACATGGAGCAACCCGGCTCGCGCCACTCGAAGCCCGCCTCGGTAAATATCTTATCGAGCCCCTCCGCCTCGGCCTGCTGCTTGACCAGCCCAGAACCCGGCACCACCAGTGCCAGCTTGACGCTGTCGGCCACCTTGCGCCCCTTGGCGATGGCAGCAGCAGCCCGCAGATCCTCGATCCGCGAGTTGGTACAGGAGCCGATGAAGGCCTTGTCGATGGCGATCTCTGTGATTGGGGTATCCGCCTCCAACCCCATATACTCCAGCGCCCGGCGCATGCCGCCGGCCTTCACCTCGTCCGACTCATCGGCGGGATTGGGCACCCTGGCATCCACCGCCACCACCATCTCCGGGGAGGTGCCCCAAGTCACCTGCGGACGAATCGAGGCCGCATCGATGTGCACCACCTCGTCAAACTCGGCGCCGTCATCACTGTGCAGGGTCTGCCAATAGGCGACTGCCTTCTCCCAATCATCGCCCTTGGGGGCGTAGGGACGGCCCTTCACGTAGTCGATAGTCTTCTCATCCACCGCCACGAAACCGGCGCGGGCGCCCGCCTCGATCGCCATGTTGCAGACCGTCATGCGGCCTTCCACGGAGAGATCACGGATCGCCTGACCCGAGAACTCGATGGCGTAGCCAGTGCCGCCGGCGGTGCCGATCTCGGCAATGATCGCCAGCACAATATCCTTGGCGGTGACGCTAGGTCCCACCTGGCCATCAACGATCACCAGCATCGATTTCGACTTCTTCTGGATCAGGCACTGGGTGGCGAGCACGTGTTCCACCTCAGAGGTGCCGATACCGTGGGCCAGTGCGCCAAAGGCACCGTGGGTGGAAGTATGGGAGTCGCCACAAACCACGGTCATGCCCGGCAGCGTCGCACCCTGCTCCGGCCCGACCACATGGACGATACCCTGGCGGATGTCGTCCATCTTGAACTCGGTGATGCCGAACTCGGCGCAGTTCCGGTCCAGCGTCTCCACCTGGGTGCGGGCGACGGCATCCGTAATCCCTTTATGACGATCAGTGGTCGGCACGTTGTGATCCGGCGTGGCCAGATTGGCCTCCACCCGCCAGGGTTTGCGCCCGGCCATGCGCAGACCTTCAAAGGCCTGAGGTGAGGTCACTTCATGCACCAGCTGGCGGTCGATATAGAGTAGTGCGGTGCCATCCTCGTCGTAGCGCACCACATGGGAATCCCAGAGTTTATCGTAGAGTGTCTTTGTGCTCATCGCCTGTTCCTCTTGAGTACGCGTGCCAGATTAGGCCGAGGCATCCTATAATACAAATTCATATTGTTTATTTATTTCATTCCGATTGGGAATATCTCATGGACTTCACTAGTCTACGTGTCTTCACTCAGGTCGCCCATTCCGCCTCCTTCTCCGCAGCAGCGGAACGGCTCTTCCTCACCCAGCCAGCGGTGAGTAAGCGCATCGCCGGGCTGGAGGCAGAGCTGAGCACCCCCCTGTTCGACCGGATCGGCCGCCAGATTCTGCTCACCGAGGCGGGCCGTCGTCTGCTACCGCGGGCCGAACAGGTGCTGGAGGAGCTGGCCGACATCCGCCGCGAACTCTCCCATCTAAGCGAGCAGACCAGTGGCACCCTGAGCATGGCCACCAGTCACCACATCGGTCTGCACCGCATGCCGCCGATACTGCGACGTTATGTCGACCGTTATCCTGACGTGAAACTGGACATCCGTTTCATGGAGTCGGAGAAGGCCTGCCAGGCGGTGGCCCACGGAGAACTGGAAATGGGCGTGGTTACCCTGCCGCTGGCCCCATTTCCACAGCTGAAGCAGATCCTGTTGTGGAATGACCCCCTCTCCTTCGTCGCAAGCAAGGACCACAACCTGTCGACACAGGGACCACTCTCCCCAGAATCGCTACTCACCCAGCCCGCGGTACTACCAACCAAAGGCACCTATACGCGGACACTGCTTGAACAGATACTGTCGCCTCTTGAACTGGATGTTCAATGCAATATGGCCACGGATTACCTGGAGACCCTCAAAATGATGACCTCTATCGGTCTTGGCTGGAGCCTGCTACCGGCAACCATGCTCGATGACGAACTGGTGGAACTGGAGGTGATAGGTATATCGCTTACCCGTTCATTGGGTGTCGTCAGCCATTCGGGGCGAACCCTTTCCAACGCAGCCCATGCAATGCTGAATCTGCTGTCTGAGGCGGCAGACGGGGTGGCTGAGACAGTCCCTCCCCCGCCAACCCTTTTATAAATAGGACATGTCAGAATCAGTGATCATTCCTATGGCTATCGAGCTCGCTCACGCCGCCACAATGAAGATCTCACCCAACTCTCACACAACCCATTTTTTTATCCGCATCTTCTGCTGACGCCAGCTTGACAGCCCCATAACACGGAATCATGATCAAAGCTCTTCCTGGGCATCCAAGGCCTCAGCCATGCAACAATCATTGACCACTGCTCAATACAGCCTGGGCGAGGAGATTGCCCACGCCATCACCCACGGCATCGGCATTCTGTTGAGCATTGGAGGACTGGTAGTATTGATCGCCTTTGCCAGCCTCTACGGGAATGCCTGGCATATCACCAGCTGTACCATCTACGGTGTCACCCTGATCCTGCTCTATACCTCCTCCACCCTCTACCATGGCATCCCGAATCCGCGGGCAAAACAGATATTGCAGCAGATCGACCATGCCGCAATCTTCCTGCTGATCGCCGGCACCTATACGCCCTTCACCCTGGTGAATCTCCGGGGCGGCTGGGGCTGGACCCTGTTCGGACTAGTTTGGGGAATCGCCATTCTCGGCATCATTCTGGAACTGGCGACTAAGCGCCAATACAAGCGGCTCTCCATCGCCCTCTATCTGGGTCTGGGCTGGCTGGTGGTAATCGCCATCAATCCCTTGCTGTCAGCAGTGGATATCGGTGGGTTGATACTGCTGCTCGCGGGTGGACTGAGTTACTCGCTGGGCGTTGTTTTCTATGTCTGGAAACGGCTAGCCTACCACCATGTGGTCTGGCACCTATTCGTGCTGGCCGGCAGCATTCTGCACTTCTTTGCCGTGCTCTTCTACGTGGTACCCGGCAGCATCTAGTGCGCCTGCCTCAATCCGCCTCCCTGTCGATCCAGCGCCAGGCGATCACCACCGCCAGGGCGGCGTAGCCGGCGGCCACCCAGAAGGTGGGACCGGGGCCGATGCCGCTCCAGAGGTAACCGCTCAACAGGCTGCCAACCGCACCGCCGGCGCCGAAGCTGATGCTGCTGTAGAGGGCCTGGCCGCGCCCCTGGTGTTTGCCGACGAAGTAGAGATGCACCAGGTGGATCGCCGCGGCGTGGAAGGTACCGAAGGTGGCGGCATGCAGGATCTGGGCGAACAGCATGATCCAGAGCTGATCAGGGGCTGCGCCGATCAGCAGCCAGCGCAGCACGGCGATCAGCAGGCTGGCGATCAGCACCTTGCGCGCCCCCCAGCGCTGCAGCAGCCGGTGCATCACCAGAAAGATCAGCACCTCAGCTACCACCCCCAGGGACCACATCTGGCCGACGAAGGTGCTGGAGTAGCCGTGCTCTTCCATATAGATGGAGTAGAAAGCGTAGTAGGCGCTATGGCTCGCCTGCATCAGAAAACAGGCGGCCAGGTAGGCGATCACCGCCGGGCGCTTCAGCACCGTGAGGATCGAACCCTGCGCCTCATGGTGGGGTGCCGCACCGCGCTCCGGCACCAGCAGGCTGCTCAGCCAGATGCCCAGATAGAGCAGCAGCACCAGCTGTGGGATCACCTCCACACTCATCCGGTCGAGCAGAAAACCCAGCGCGGAGACCGCCAGGATAAAGCCAATTGAACCCCACAAACGGATCCGTGAATAGTGTTTGATGCGCTCACCCAGATAGCTCATGGTGACCGCCTCGAACTGTGGCAGCGAGGCGTTCCAGAAGAAGCTGAACAGCATCATCACCAGCGCCAGCGCCCAGAAGCCCTCAGCGTAGAAGACCCCGACAAAGATCATCAGCGACAACAGCGAGGCGATCCGCACGATCGGCATACGTTGGCCGGTATGGTCGGCGATCCAACCCCAGATATTGGGGGCCACCAGCTTGGAGACCATGATCACCGCCATCAGCTCACCAATCTCTGCCGAAGAGAAGCCGCGATCCTTCAAGTAGACACCCCAGAAGGGCAGCAGCGCCCCGAGCGAGGCAAAATAGAAGAGATAGAAGCCGGAGAGTCGCCAGTAGGGCATTAGGGTTGGGTTACCAATGGGTGCGTGATGGCCCCGTGGAGAGCTGCGGCTCTCCCGGGGTAGCCGGACTAATCGATGGCGGCAGGGATCTGCGCCACCCCGGACTCCACATCCATATTTTGCCCGCGGTGACGCAGCATATGGTCCATCAGCACCAGCGCCAGCATCGCCTCGGCGATGGGGGTGGCACGGATGCCGACACAGGGGTCATGACGCCCCTCGGTCACCACCTCGGCGGTCTCACCCGCGCGGTTTACCGTTTGGCCTGGGATGCGCAGACTGGAGGTGGGTTTGAGGGCGATACTGGCAACGATATCCTGGCCGCTGGAGATCCCACCCAGCACACCACCGGCATGGTTGCTGGCAAACCCCTGCGGGGTCATCTCATCGCGGTGTTCGGTACCCTTCTGCTCCACCACTGCAAAACCGTCGCCGACCTCGACCCCCTTCACCGCGTTGATGCTCATCAGAGCATGGGCGATCTCGGCATCGAGACGGTCAAAGATCGGCTCGCCCAGCCCTGCCGGCACCCCGCTGGCCACCACTGTAATACGTGCACCGACCGAGTTGCCCTCCTTGCGCAACTCATCCATGTAGAGCTCCAGCTCGGCGATCTTGTCCGGATCGGGACAGAAGAAGGGGTTCTGATGGACTTGATCCCATTCCAGCCGCTCCGCACGGATCGGCCCCAGCTGCGCCATGTAGCCGCGGATCTCGATGCCGTAACGAACCTTCAACCACTTCTTGGCGATCGCTCCGGCGGCAACCCGCATCGCGGTCTCCCGCGCCGAGGAACGACCGCCGCCACGGTAGTCGCGAATGCCGTACTTCTGGGTATAGGTGTAGTCGGCATGGCCCGGGCGAAACAGCGCTGCGATCTCGGAGTAGTCCTTGGACCGCTGGTCGGTATTGTGGATGATCAGGCCGATCGGCGTACCTGTGGTCCGGCCCTCAAACACCCCGGAAAGGATCTGCACCTGATCTGCCTCGCGGCGCTGGGTGGTGTGGCGCGAGGTGCCGGGCTTGCGCCGGTCGAGGTCCTGCTGCATATCCGACTCGTTCAGCTCCAGGCCCGGGGGGCAGCCATCCACAATGCAGCCGATGGCGGGGCCGTGGCTCTCGCCAAAGCTGGTGACAGTGAAGAGTTTACCGAATGAGTTGCCAGCCATCTGATTAGCGCTCCAGCCAGGCGTTGATACGTTCCAGGTCCGACTGGCTCAGGATGCCCGACGCCTGCTTCAGCTGCAGGCCGTTGACGATGTAATCGTAGCGGGAGCGGGCGTAGTTGCTTTGGGAGGAGAAGAGGTTGCGCTGCACATTGAGCACGTCGACGATGGTGCGGGTACCCACCTCGTAGCCTGCCTGGGTCGACTCCAACGCACTCTTGGCGGAGATGGTGGCCGCCTTCAGCGCATTGACCCGGCTGATGGTGGAGAGCACACCGCGGTAAGCGTTGCGCACCTGTTTGTTAACCGCGCGGCGCGACTGGTCGAGCTGCTGCTGCGCGGCGCGATAGTTGGCCTTCGACTGCTCGGTCTGCGAGGTCACCGCACCGCCAGCGTAGATCGGCAGACTTAACTGAAGGCCAATCTTCGAGGTGTCGGCCTCGGTAGAGCTGTCGTTGCTGGTACGGAAGATGCTATGGGAACCGACCAGATCGAGGCTCGGGTAGTGGCCCGAGCGGCTGATCTCAATGGTCTTCTTGGTCGCCTCAAGGCCGTTGCGCGCGGCGATGATGGCATAGTTCTGCTGCTGTGCGGTCTTCGACCACTCCTCCAGATCACTAGGCACCGGCGGCTTCAGCTGCAGCTCTTCACCCAGTTTCGCCAGTCGTTCCTCCTCGCCGGGGCCGATAATCTCGAACAGCGCCTCCCAGGCATTGTCCACTTCATTCTCGGCGGCGATCTCGGCGGCGCGCGCCGAGTCGAAGGCGGCCCGGGCCTCATGCACATCGGTAATGGCGATCAGCCCCACGTCGAAGCGTTGCTGCGCCTGCTCCAGCTGACGACCGGTGGCCTCGCGCTCCGCCTCGGCAACCCGCAGTTCATCCTGCGCCGCCAGAATATTGAAATAGGCATTGGAGCTGCGCACCATCAGGTCGATTTCGGCGGCTTTATACTCCGCCTCGGCCTGGGCGATGGTGTTGTCAGCCTGCTCCAGCCGGATCCACTGGTCGCGGTGGTAGATCGACTGGGAGAGACTGAGGTTGAGGCTCCGATCGTTGTAGGTCGAAACGCCTGTACTGCTAAACGACGAACTCTTTACGTCACTCCGCACCCCGTCGAATTGACCGCCGAGGGCGATACTGGGC
This sequence comes from endosymbiont of Ridgeia piscesae, assembly GCF_001443665.1. Classification (NCBI taxonomy): domain Bacteria; kingdom Pseudomonadati; phylum Pseudomonadota; class Gammaproteobacteria; species endosymbiont of Ridgeia piscesae. The sequence goes on from NZ_KQ557125.1 coordinate 91,342, forward strand.
AGCAGTTGCGCGCGAGCCTGCACCTTGGTCTCTCTTACTGCATCCAGCTGCGCCTTGGCAACCTGCAGGGCGGGGTCATTTTCCTGGGCAAGTTTGTAGACGTCCATGAGATCCTTCGCCTGAACCGACAAGGCGGCTCCAGCCAGAAGGAGAGGAAGAACCAGTCGTACTAACTTCATGTTCTGCTCCACAGATAGCCGGAGTCAGCTCAGCCCCAGCGAGAAAAAGAGGCATTATATGCGATAACGCCCAACGGAACAGTCGCCATCCCCCCGTCTCTGACTGGGTTATTCACCTTTGCTGGTAGGATCTGCCTTCAGCAGCAGCTGCGGGTCGAGACGCTTCTCGAACAGGTTCAATCCCCAATGAAGATGCGGCCCAGTCGCTCTTCCGGTCATGCCCACTTCACCGATTACCTCGCCCTGACGCACCCGCTGGCCCTGCTCTACCAGCAGCCGACTCAAATGGAGATAGGAGGTCGTCAGACCGTGGCCATGATCGAGCAACAGAGTGCCACCAGAATAGAACATGTCGGGATGGGCCAGGGTGATGACGCCATCGGCGGGGGCCACCACCGGCGCCCCTTCCGATGCTGCCAAATCGAGACCAGAATGGGGCCGTTTTGGCTTACCGTTGAGGATACGCTGACTGCCGTAGACACCGGAGATACGCCCCTTCACCGGCAAGATAAAACCCTTGAGAAAGTCAGTGCGTGGCTCGTCGAGCTTTCTGGCTGCCTTGATCTGCGCGGTCTCTTTGCGAATCCGCTCCCAGTCCCGCTTCGGCGGGGTCACCTTACTCTGTGGCAGGCCATCGATGCGCTGGATTTTATAGCTGCGCTTGCCGATGCTGATCAGCTCTTTGTGCTCGCTGCCATCTGGGGCGATCAGCTGGATCTCACTCTGCAGGGGGTTTTCGCGACTAAAGCCGATGATGAAGATCCCCTCCTCGGAAACCCGCACCGGCTTGCCGTCCACCCGCACCTGGGTACCAGGCTCTACCTGCGCAATCGCCAGCCCACCTTGCAGCAGGTCACCCTGCAGGCTTAGTGCAGCAACACTGCCTGGCAGCAGAGCCAGCACCATCAGCCAAACTAACACCACGCTGCGCAAGGGAAAAATCGCCACCCAAACTGCCATCGCAACACCTCATCCGTCCAACACCTCATCCGTCCAACACCGAGCTGAGCAACCTAGCACAGCACACCAGACCATCCAATCAATTCGCATCAGGCGTTGACAGGGATAAAATCAGGTTGTAAAGTTCGCGCTCTCCAAACGGCTGTAGCCGTTAAGACCAGCTCTCGCCGAGGTGGTGAAATTGGTAGACACGCTAGCTTCAGGTGCTAGTGGGGGAAACCCCGTGGAGGTTCAAGTCCTCTCCTCGGCACCATATATAGATCGAGGAGTTACGAGAAATCGGACTCTTTTTTTATTTCTCGCAAGTTTCTTTTTTACCTCGCCCTTACCTCGCTTCTAGACTAGGTTTGAGAGACAGCCTGACACTAGCACAGCGTAAGCCATGCCCTTTGCAGCTCTGAAGGCGTTCCACTGTGAGGCTGATAACGGCGACCCACTCCTAACCACTCCGAAACGGGGGCTCCGTTTCGCTCACCCCTTTGCGATAGCGAAAAATAGCGATTTCAGGCTTAAGGAAAGCCTGCTGAAAGTGGCTTTGAAAGTTGCTCCAAGATCGAGCCAGCTTTATCGATCATCTGTGCCTGTCTTAGGTTTTGCCATTTCAAATGACAGAAGCCCTTGCTCCTCTTGCCTCCTGGTTTGCGGCCCAACAAGCTCTTAAAAAAGCCAACTGATTGAAAAGATGATGTTTATGAGTTGAGGGCGAAAGCAAACACAAGAAGTAGCCTTAGAGTGAAACGTAAGCCTCAACCCGCTCATATGTCACCGGAAACCGAGTGCGGTTGGAGGCATTGATGTCGTACGAAAAATATATGTCCCTAAATATCTTAAACAAGGGCTTCTCTTGAGCGCGAATACGACGCTTAATACTCCCTATACTCGATATTCGCTGTGGGCCATGAGATTTGATTTTCCGATAAATTATTCTCGCCAGTTCATCTATTCGTTTTTCAGAACATTCATTCCTTGAGCATATTCAATAGCGTGACAAGTCCTTTAAGGCGAGTCCAGCTAAAATATGGGTATCGGCTGTTATAAAGCCGCTTTCGCCAGTTGAGCCGTGCCCTTCTATATGGATCCACGGAATTAAGCCATGTTCAGCAGCCTCGCTCAGAAGAACTGAGATACAAGACGCCATATCATCAGGTGAGTCCACGCGAAAATAGCGCACTTCAAGGCCATGCGCGATGTAATCTGCAATAGCTCTAAGGTCTTCACGGAGATGCGCGCTATGTTCAGCTCACCTTCTGGTATAGCATCGAAAATTGCTACGCTGTTGAATTTTGCATCGCTCCTTGATCTGCCTGATAGTGTCTGCTGAAGAGAAATAATCGAAATCTTTGGGGGTGCTCAGAGCTTCCTTAGCAAGTAGCTTGACAAGAACCCCTGGAAGGGCCGGAAAACCTTTCCGCTGGTTACTCCCCTCACCCGCAATTATTTTTCAACTCCCGCAGGATCCGCTGACACTGCCGCAGGCCGAGATCCACCTGATAGTGTTCCTGAAGATGCTGTTGTAGCAACTTGCCACTCCAGCAGGACACCGAATAACCCAAGCACTCGGGTGTCACCACGATCTCTCGCAGCAGGAGCTGAAACTGACCCGCATCCAGGCTGGCCAAGCGCCCAGACTTGTCGTCATCTTTTAGGCCCAGCGGGCCGAATTCATAATAGCTGTCGACCCAACGCTCCACCGAGCGGGGACTTTCACCAAACCAGTTGGCCACGCTGCTGCACTCCTGACCTGCACTGACCAGCAATACGCAATGCAAACGATGTAGATAGCGCTTCTCAGGCGCGTGGTGGATCTCCCCTTTGAGAGCTTCCTTCAGAACCCCCAAGTCCGCATCCGTCAGTTGCCTTGCCATGCCTCCCCCCCCAAAGGACGCGCCTGGCATCGACCTGTTTATTGTTACCCCAGCCAATTGGATTTTTTTGGTCGAGCAGGACCTAACCCCATAACAGCTAGAATCTATGCCTTCTAATTATTTAGGCAGGAAAATCCAATAAGGACCTCCACTCCTTGGCAAGAATGACAAATCATTGACATAGATCAATCGTAAACCCATTTTTGACGAACTGCCCATGCGAATCTCGTTAAAGGGGTTGCACCACGACATTAGAAATGTAGATCCACCTCAAGGTGGATCTACATATTCGATATCCTCCCTTCTGTGTAGGGCGGAATAGCTCCTTTCCACAGGGTAATCGATTAGATCTACTTGGAATTGACATTGTTCGCCCAATGACACAAGATAGTGATTAATTACTATCTTGTGGAGATAACATGCCCTCAAACAGCAAACATCTGCCTGCAAATAAACGTCGTGCAGTTACTGTTGAAGCTGTGGTTGATCTCGCCGCGGAACAAAACCCAAGCGACATCACCACTGCTGCTATTGCCAGATACATGAACGTGACCCAGGGGGCGCTGTTCCGTCATTTTCCAAATAAAGAGGCCATCTGGCAGGCAGTGATGGAATGGGTCGCAGAACGCCTGCTGGCGCGAGTAGACGCGGCGGCAAAGGCTGCAACAACTCCAGTTACAGCACTGGAAGCGGTGTTTATGACCCATATTGATTTTGTCTCTGCCCATCCAGGTGTGCCGCGTATGTTGTTTGGTGAATTACAGCGTGCTGAGGATACAGCAGCCAAGCGCATGGCGCGCACCCTGATCCGGAAATACAGTGAGCGTGTGGCTGTATTGATAGAGAAAGGTAAGGTCGAAGGTGAAATTGATCCGGCTGTTGATACTGTGGCTGCAGGTACATTGTTCATAGGCACCATTCAAGGTCTGGTTATGCAGTCATTACTAGCCGGGGATACTGGAAATATGCAAGACAAGGTGCCCGGGGTTTTTGCAATCTATCGCCGTGGAATTGAGCGGAAATTATGAAAAAAGTCTTTCAAAAACCGTTTATTCTGCCATTGATTGTCATTGCAGCCCTGACCTTGGTGATTTTCAAAGTGAAATCCAGGCCACCTATCGAACATGAGGAACTGCAATTCCCCACCAAAACAGTGGAAGTCATTACAGCTAAGAAGATCCCTTTCCGCAGTCGTGCCATTGCTTATGGATATGTAGAACCTGCTGTTTTATTAAAAGCTAAGACGGAAGTTGCTGGCAAGATCAGTTATATCCACCCATCCTTGAAAAAAGGCGCCAGCCTGGCAAAAGGTACCGTGGTTCTACGCATTGAACCAACCACCTATGAGTTTTCCCTGGATCAAAGTAAGGCAGGACTAGCAGGCAGCCAATTTTCCTTAAAACAATTGGAAGTTGAAGAAAAAACCACCCAGCGCTCTCTCGAAATTGCCCAAAAAAACCTACAGACCGGCCAAAAAGAATTAGATCGCTTGCTTAGTATCTGGGAGAAACGTTTAATTTCTCGTTCAGCCGTTGATGCAGAAGAACAGAAGATTTTACAACTACGCCAGCAGGTCGAAGATTTACAGGGAAAACTGGAAAGCTTCAGCAGTCGTAAATCCGCAACCCAGGCGCAAATCAAACAATCCAAAACCCAGCTTGCTCAGAGTAAAGATACTCTGTGGCGCACCGAAATTCGTCTGCCTTTTGATGCTCGTATCGGCAAGGTTTCAGTAGAAAAAGGTGAATATACTGCCGTTGGCAGCGTGTTGTTTGAAGCATTGGGCACACAGGCCATTGAAATCAATGCCCAGCTACCCGTGCGTCAGTTTTACCCACTGCTAATGGGGCTTGGCAAACACAGTTTGAATTTGCAAAACCCAGAAGACTTGCAGTCTGCATTCTCGAAAATTCAACTGGAGGCGAAGGTTAGCCTGGTCGGATACAAAGGGAATATTGCAAGATGGCGAGGTGAATTACTGCGAATAGGCGAGTCTATTGATCCTGACCGGGATACGATTGACCTAGTCGTTGCTGTCAACAATCCTTATGAAAACGTCATTCCTGGCAAGCGTCCACCATTGCTACAAGGCATGTATGCAGCCGTCGAATTTTTCACGCCCCCACATGAGATGCTGATTTTACCAAGAAAGGCTATCCACCAGGGACGCGTCTATGTCGCCAAAGAAAATAATCGGTTAGAAATTCGCCCGGTGAACATTCTTCACAAACAAGGACAACTAGTGATTGTCGACAATGGGGTCAAAGAGGGTGAAAAAATTATTATTACCGATGTCATTCCTGTGATTGAAGGTTTGCCTCTCAAACCTGTTCTGGCAGGCGAGTATGAAAAGCAGCTAGCCAAAGACGCTATTGGTGAAGAACACATGAGGCCAAACGATATTAATGAAAATAAAGTTATGGGTAGTGGCAGCCTTATTTCACCTCATTATTTTACTGAAGGTGATACGGAATGATTCGTTATTTTGCGGCACATCCCACCATCAGTAATATATTGATGATGGTAATAATTGCCATTGGTTTTTATTCACTAAATGGGCTAAATAAAGAATCATTTCCATTACTTAAGCCCAGCAAGGTACAGGTCACGGTTGCCTATCCTGGAGCAAGTCCATCCGATGTTGAAGATGGCATATGCATCCCACTGGAAGATGCCACAGATGGTATCAGCTTTTTAAAAGAGCAGGAATGTGATGCCCGTGACAATGTCGCCATTTTTACATTGGAAATGCAGGAAGCGGGAAATATACGTGAGTTTACTGATGACATTAAAACTGAAATTGATGCAATCCAGAACTTCCCGGAGAATATCGAAGACCCTGTGATCAAACAGTTGGGGAGAATTAACCCGGTTGCTAATATTGCCATCACCTCAGACAAATTAACCCCCACTGAATTAAAAGCACTGGCAGAGTATTACCGTGATCGTCTGATTGCCATGCCCCAAATCCCGATCGTGAGCATGGACGGCTTCTCCACGCATCAATTGCAAGTATTAATCCGCCCTGATACTCAGAAAAAATACAATCTTAGTGTCCAGGATATTGCTAACTTAATTGCAACTCAGGCGCTAGAATTACCCGTAGGAAAATTGGAAGCGACGGAAACCTCCTATCAGATTCGCTTTGATAATGCCAGAAAGACAGCTAATGAACTCGCAAATCTTATTATTATCAATACGCCAGAAGGTGGTGAAATAAAACTGGGCGACATTGCCAAAATTGAGGATAAATTTGAAAAGCCTGAAGAACGCATCGAGCTAAACGGCAAACTGGCCGCACTACTTAAAATCAGCAAAAACACCATTGACGACACACTAAAAGTTGCTGATGCACTGATTGAGTTTGTTGAAAAAGAAAACAAAATCCTGCCTGAAGGAACACGACTAACTATTGTCAACGATAGCTCCACATCAGTGCGCGACCGGTTACAATTGTTATTAACAAATGGTTGGCAGGGTTTGATCCTGGCAACTTTTATGCTGCTCCTGTTTTTTTCATGGCGTTACACTTTTTGGATTGCTCTGGGCTTACCTATTTCATTTTTGGGTGGTCTTGCCATGATGGTCGTCTTTGGCGTGAGTATCAACATGATCTCAATGGTCGCCTTGCTTATGGCCATAGGCATTTTAATGGATGACGCCATAGTACTGTCTGAAAATATTGATCATGAATACCGCAAAGGAAAATCGCCACTGGATGCCGCCATTGATGGCACCAAAAAGGTTTTTCGCGGTGTCTTTTCTTCCTATCTTACATCCGCCTTTTTATTTGGCAGCTTGTTGATGATGAAAGGCGATCTGGGTCAGATATTGGGTGTACTGCCTGTGGTTTTACTATCAGTGCTTACCATCAGTTTAATTGAAGCATTTCTGGTGTTGCCACACCACCTGAAGCACTCGCTGGAACATGCGCACCACAAGGCACCGCCAAAATGGCGACAGCAATTTGAAACCCTATTTGATCAATTTCGCCATGCAGTTGGTCGTGCCGCCCAACTCTCCATGCAGTTCCGCTACATCACTGTTGGTATAGCACTGGCTATGTTGATATTTTCTGTCGGTTTGATTGCAACTGGAGTAGTTAAATTCAAGGCATTCCCTGATCTGGAAGGCAATAATCTGGAGGCCAGAATTCTACTGCCGCAAGGCACTCCATTGGCAGAAACAGAAAGGGTGGTTGATAGGCTGCTCAATGCTCTGGGTGAAACCAATAAAATCCTTAGCCGAAACGAGTCAGAAGAACTGGTTAAAAATGTGCAGCTTTCATATGGCAAACATGGCGATGTACCCGAAAATGGAACGCATCTGGCAACCCTTGGCATCGATTTACTTAACACCGAAAAACGCAATACTAAAATACTTGAGTTAATCCAGCTTTGGAAACAAAATACCGGGGCACTACCCGATGTCCTAAGTATTCAATATAAAGAACCCAAGGTGGGCCCAGCGGGACGCGCTATTCATATTCGCCTGAGTGGACAAGATATGGATGAATTGTCAAGGGCATCATGGGAAGTGCAAAACTGGCTCAGAGGCTACAATGGCGTAAACAATTTGCTGGATGATCTTCGCCCAGGCAAGCCGCAGTACAGTATCAAGCTTAAACCAGGTGCATTAGCCGCAGGCATTGATTCCCGTAGTATTGCCTCGCAACTGCGATCAGCTTATCTGGAAGTTAAAATCAGTGAGATTTACAAGGGGCGTGAAGCCTATGAAATTGTTGCCAAACTGGACAGCCAGCAAGGTTATGAGTTACGTGATTTTGATAATTTCACCGTATTTTCAAAAACTGGAAAGGAAATTCCCTTAGGCAGTGTCGCCATCATTACCGAGGAACGTGAGTTTTCTCGAATCGGGCATATCAACCACCAGCGCACAGTCAATATATATGGCGATGTGGATGCAGACATTGCCAATACATCCGAAGTCATCGCAAGCTTACAAAAAAACTTTTTAGGCGCATTGCAAGAACGCTACCCTGAAATCACTTTTAAACTCAAAGGTGAAGTCGAGAACGGCACTGAAACTAAACTATCCATACTCTCAGGCTTCGGGCTGGGTGCATTTGGTGTATTTCTTTTACTTAGCCTGCAATTTCGAAATTACCGCGAACCATTAATCGTCATGATTAATATTCCTCTTGCCCTCATCGGTGCGACCTGGGGGCATCTGATTATGGGACTGGATTTCACCCTGCCGAGTATGATCGGCTTCGTTTCTCTGGCGGGTATAGTTGTGAATGATTCGATCCTGCTGGTCGAATTTGTGAAATATCGAGTAGAAGAAGGCATGCTCTTTCACGATGCTGCCAGGCAAGCGGTATATGATCGCTTTCGAGCCATTTTCCTCACCTCTGTCACCACCATTGCTGGCATGACACCCTTGCTGTTTGAAACCAGTACACAAGCATTAATTCTGGTCCCTTTGGTAACCAGTATTGTGTTTGGCATGTTGACATCTACAGTATTGATCATGTTGGTACTGCCTGCCATGTATGCAATTATGGAAGATGTTGGTTTTGTAAAATTAACAGGGGAGCCAGAGCGGTCAGCAGCATAGCTAATGGAGAAGCAAGGGCGCCTCTAATAATGTATGACTTAATCAGATGCGTTAATAAAGATCGATAACTGCTCAGCCAGAATCGTTCGGGGCAACCTAAAGCTCGCATAAATTCCATATTAATCGTTCCGAAAGTATTGGCAGTCTATTTTTGAACTTGCCAAAATATACTTTGTATCTGACATGCGGAAGAAACTCTTAATCAGCGAAGTGCGC